>JBJTTE010000369.1:0-11604 GCA_046080005.1 Erythrobacter sp. | reverse complement strand
CATGAGCGCGCGGCTTAATCCCGGCGGTTCCGGCGACAATTCGAACAATTCGATGAACCCGATGGGCCGTGCAGGCGAGATGCATGAGCTTGCCAACTTGGCCGTGTTCCTGATGGGGCCGGGTGCCGAGTATGTAAACGGACAGACAATCGCGATTGACGGTGCAGGCTTCCAAGCGAACGGCGGGACTTTCTATCCCCTGCTTCATGCCTTGGGCGATGCCGAATGGGAGCAGATGCGCGCGATGATCAAGGGCACCAACGAAAAGGACCGCGCTGACCGGTCGGTCGGTTGATCCGTCAGGTGACTGCGGCACGCTGATTGAAGGCAGGTCGCTCCCATTCGCTGCCCTTGAGCACCTCGGCCAGGTGACGCGCGGCAGCAGCGACATCGCCGAAGCTTAGATAGGCCGACGCGAAGCCAAGCCGCAGCATGTCGGGATCGCGAAAGTCGCCGATCACCCCGCGCGCGATCAGCGCTTGGCAGATCGCGAAGGCGTGCGGTGAGCGAAACGCGAGATGGCTGCCACGTGCGCTGCTGTTCGCCGGGCTGACCAACTCCAGCGCCACCTTGTGCGTCGCTAGGCAATCGAGGAAGAACTCTGAGAGCGCCTGCGACTTCTGGAATAGCCGCTCGACGCCGATCTCGGCGATCAGCTCGACCCCGACTTCCAGCGCAGCAAGGCCGAGCACGGGTGAAGTGCCGCACAGCAGACGTTCGATCCCCGGGGCGGCTTCATAGTCGTCGGAAAAGGCAAAGGGCGCGTTATGGCCGAACCAGCCGGTTAACGGTTGAGCGAGCTTCGTTTGATGCCGCGTAGCGACATAGGCGAAGGCTGGCGCGCCCGGCCCGCCACACAGATATTTGTACCCGCAACCAACCGCAAAGTCCGCTTCGGCAGCATGGAGGTCGACAGGCACTGCTCCGGTCGAATGTGATAGGTCCCATAGCACCAGCGCGCCAGCCCGATGTGCCGCCTGAGTCAGTGCGAGCATGTCATGCATCGCCCCTGTCTTGTAGTGTACGTGAGTCAGCAGCAGCAGCGCAACATTGCAATCCAGTGCCTCAATCAGCCGGTCTCGCGGGGCCAGCCGACGCTCGGCGAGGCCCTGCCGCTCTAGTCCGGCGATCATGTAAAGATCGGTTGGAAAATTGCCGGGCTCGGACAGAATGACCTGGCGGCCCGGGCGCATATCCAGAGCCGCAGCGATCAGCTTGAAGAGGTTTACCGAGGTCGAATCGCAAGCAATCACCTCATCCGGGGCTGCACCGATAAGGGGCGCAATTTTTGCACCCACTCGGGCTGCTGCGGTGAACCAGCATGCCTCGTTCCAGGACCGGATTAGACCCTCCCCCCACTCCTGTTCGACCACCCTTTGCACCGCCCTAGAGGTGGCTTTGAGGAGCGCTCCCAGCGAGTTTCCGTCGAGATAGATGACCTTTCCGGGCAAGATGAACCGTTCGCGATAGGCCGCGAGGGGGTCGGCGGCGTCGAATTCCGCAGCGCGCGCCTCGGGGGTCATATCGTGACCGTCTCAGCTGGCAATGCAGGCAACAACGCGGGGCGTAGCCCGCATTCCAGATAGCTCGCCCAGATAAGATCGGTGCCCATCGACAGCTCCTAGCCCGCAGTCAGGCCCAAGGAAACTAGCCTTCAATCACGCGCGTTTCGGGATGATGCTTATCGATATGGCGGCGCAGGATCTTGAGGTTTTTCGTATTCGAGCGGAACAGGAAGTCGGCTGCATCCCCAATCAGCGGAATTGCGCCAATCATCGTGTCGAACAACACGTTGATACCCATCCGCGTCATCTTCCACTTGGACAGGCCGAGATTGCGCGCTTCCCAGATGATGTAGGCACCCATCGCCGTCGTAACCACCTCGCCGAGCACCGGCACGAGGCCAATGATCGCGTCTAGGCCGACCGGCATATTGATGCCGGGGAGCGTAAAGCTGCGTTCCAATAGCCTTTCGATTGCGACGATACGCGCGCGTACCGACGCAGGGTCACTGCCGGTCGGCAGGACGAAGCTGATGGGCTCAGGCCGGTGAGGCAAAGGTTTGTCCATGGCATCCATGTGGTGGGCTGTGAGAGCGCAAACAAGGAGTGCAGGCCCCAAGGATTGGACAAATAGTTGCGGACCGAGCCGCGCACCAATGACCAGCGCACTGGCGCACCCAGCGGGATATAGACCTCGCGCTTGACCAGCTCGGAATGCGCTTCGACAAGCAATTGATCCCGCCGAGCGACATCGGGCTCAGTCAGCATCTCGCGTACCAGCTCATCTGCACGCGGTGCGCATAGCCCTACGCTGAGACTGCAATTGAACTGATTAAGGTACCAGCGCGGGGCGAGGTAGCGTGCCAGCGTATCGCGCAGCTCAAGATCGGCGGCCTCGTTAGGCGCGGCGCGGCGGGTTTTGACGCCGATCGCGCCCCAAGCCTGGGCCAGCTGGCCGAACAACAGATCGCTTCCTGGCCCTCGGGGGAGGGCAAGCCGCACCACGGCTTCTCGGCCTTGTCCTGCCCAGGCCTGCACCCTTGCGGCGGCGATCCGGCGGCGATCCTCTATGGCAGCGCCGTTCCAGCGATCCTCTGGATAAGGCTTGGCGGCGAAAGTGTCAGGCGGGACAATCCAGCTGCTTTCGCGCCAGCCGCTCAGTCCGAAGCTCTGTATGAGCGCTGTCCGGTCGATAGCCATGGACAGCGCCTCGCGCCGCGCAGGATCGGCCAGCAGACCGGTCTCGCGCCGGACCACCAGGCCAAGCAGTCCAACTGCGGGATCCACCTGTATTGTCCCGCGCGACAAAGGCCCGGCTTCGGCTTGGGGGAAATCAGCAATCGTTCCGCCCAGCACCAGATCGATATCACCGCGTGAAAAGGCAGCGACTGCGTCGTTGGCCGATAGCGCCTGCACTGAGACAGGTTGGGCGATATCCTCCCAGTCCTCACGTGCAGGCAGGCCCTGAGACTCAGGCGGTAATGCTGACAGTCTCGCGCTCGCGTCCTCGTCTCCCCGCGACATCGCCATTGGCCCGGCGCCGCTACCGCTCTTGATCAAGCCCAGTTCAGGCTGTGCGAGGACGCGCAGGAAATCGGGCATCGGTGCGGTCAGGCGCACTTCAATCACCCGCCCGGTCATGGCCCGGATATCCCGCACCTTGGCAAGGTCGAGGCCAAGCGATGTACCGCCTACCCGTGCGATCGCCTGGCGCAGCTGCTGACGCACATCGTCTGCGGTGATCTCGTCGCCGCCCGGCCAATTGCTGTCACGCAGGCGGAAGATGTAGCTGAGACCGTCCTCGGTGACGATCCACCGCTCAGCAATCGCGGGCACCACTTGGCCCGCTTGGTCCAATGCAACCAACCCTTCGAAGGTTGCTGCGCGGAGATGCGCGGCAGCGGAGCCGAGACGCACGCCCTGCTGGAAAAGGCTATCCGGCGCCCCAATGATTGCGACCTTGACGGGTCCGTCGCCTCCCGAGGACCCGCAGGACGATAACAACAAAGCAGCAATCACAGGCACGTGGAATCGCATCCCTGCATTCTAGCAGCTTGCTAAGCGATGGTCAGCGTCGTGCAGAACCCCGGACCAGAAAGTCCCCGGAAATTCGGTCAGATCTTGCGCAACTGGCTCGGATTTGGTGCTGGAGGAGCGCGGTGGGCCCATGAGGCTTGGACGACGGCGGCGGCAGGATCTTCCGTGGTTTGCAGCGCTCGGCGTGCCTTTTGGGAGTCAATCTCCTCGTCGAAGGCCACGCCAAAGCGGTTGTCTTGCACCCAAGCCACTGTTCCGCCGACTGTGCCGATATTGCGGAGATCGACCGTGATGCGGTGACCGCGTTGCACGCGCAGCTGGCCCTCGCCCATCATACCGCCATCGGACAGATTATGGACCCGGACGCGGTGCGCTTCGGGGTTTTGCTCGACACGAATTTCAGCCAGCAGAAACAGGCTGTCGCGTGCGACACTGCGTGTTTTAACTCCCGTCATCTTATCGATCGCCTCCTAGAACGCGCATTCCTTCACGCAGCACTTTCCCAACCGAAGTCAGGCTGCCCGATCACGCGATTTGTGTTGACCCATTCACAGTTACCGCCTGGTAAACGAGGGGCTTTTCGCGGACGGCTTGTTCCTCGGTGTCTCAAGCCGGCACAGGATCAAGTCCGTATATGTGTAGGATCAATCGTCGCGCGAGACCTTTTCACGACGCTCGTGCGCTTCCTGAGCCTCGACCGTCATGGTTGCCACGGGGCGCGCGATCAGGCGGCGCAGACCGATCGGATCGCCGGTGACCTCGCAATAGCCATATTCGCCCGAGTCAATACGCCGCAGCGCCGCATCAATCTTGGAGACGAGTTTGCGCTGCCGGTCGCGGGTGCGCAGTTCGATGCCCCAATCGGTTTCGCTTGAGGCGCGGTCGGTAAGGTCAGCTTCGCGGATCGGGCCGTCCTGCAGCGATTGCAAGGTCTGTCCGGCGGCCGAGTGGATTGAGCGCTTCCATTCCAAGAGCAGCATCCGAAAA
This sequence comes from Erythrobacter sp., assembly GCA_046080005.1. GTDB lineage: Bacteria > Pseudomonadota > Alphaproteobacteria > Sphingomonadales > Sphingomonadaceae > Erythrobacter. Next base: position 7,078 of record JBJTTE010000369.1, on the reverse strand, counting down.
TAAGCCTGCTGGCGATCGTTCATATACTCCTCGTCTTCGCTCGGAGCATAATCCGGCGCGAGGAGTTTTTTCGCTTTTTCAAGGACATCAATGTCGTCAGACGCGATACTCGGCATCAAGCTGTCTCATCCGATGAGCCGCTGGGAAGACCCTCGCGTCCTGACGCCCTGAAGTTTTTCATTGGCTTACTTGGTCCCAGCAAGGTGAAGCACTGGGCCGCCTATAGGCAAGCGTCTGAGGCCGCACAAGCGCCTTTGGCGCGCAGGCGGGGCAAAACTGCCCGGCGCATAAAGTGCCCAGCCCGTTAACCAATTTTTGACCATGATCGCCGCAGTTTCCGGGATGAGGAAGGCCGCAAGGAGGCGGCCCGTGAGTAAGGGGACTAAACCATGACGATCATCCCGATCAGCGCGAATGTTTCACGCGAAACATCGGGCGACGCCCAGCTTGGGGTATGGCTGGCAGCGGCTAGCCGGGGTCAAGCGGGGGCCTGCTTTGACCTGGGCGTGGCCTTCTCGACGGGTAGCAGCGGCGCACCCTGCGATCTCATCGAAGCGCACAAGTGGTTCAACCTTGCCGCCGCAAAGGGCCACGAAGAAGCCGCCAACTGCCGCGCCGATATTTCGGACGAAATGACCGCACGCGAAATCGCCGAAGCCCAGCGCCGCGCGCGCCAGTGGCTCGCCGAAGGCCGCCAGCGCGCTGCGTAACTCGCGCTAGTCGCCTTTCCTGAACGGGGTGCGACCCCCGAGATAGATCTGGTCGCTTGCCACCCCGGCACGTTCGCGTTCGAGAAAATCTGCGACCGCCGCGCGAAATCCCGGATCAGCGATCCAATGCGCTGACCATGTCTGCACCGGCTCATAGCCCCGCGCGAGCTTGTGACCGCCCTGCGCCCCGGCCTCGACCCGGGCAAGACCCCGCGCAATCGCGACATCGATCGCCTGATAGTAGCACAGCTCGAAATGCAGGAAGCGCACCTCGCGGATGCAGCCCCAATAGCGCCCATAGAGCGCATCGTGCCCGACAAAATTGAGCGCCCCGGCAATCGCCTTGTCCCCGGCATAGGCGAGGATCAGCACGATCCGGTCCCCCATCCGCTCGCCCAGCAGGCTGAACACCGCGCGGGTCAGGTAAGGGCTGCCCCATTTGCGCGCGCCGGTATCCTGATAGAACACCCAGAAGGCATCCCAATGCGCGTCGGTGATCTCGCTGCCGGTCAAGTGCCGGATCGTCAGGCCCTCGCAAGCCGCCGCGCGCTCCTTGCGCAGGTCCTTGCGTTTCCTTGAGGACAGCGCGCCGAGGAAATCGTCGAAACACCCATAACCACGATTGATCCAGTGAAACTGGATATCGGCGCGCGGCATCCAGCCGCCCTCTTCGAACAGTGGCAATTGCTCGGGTGAGATGAAAGTCGCGTGGGCAGACGACATCTTGTTCTGGAGGCACACCGCCTCGGCGCCCCTGAGGAGATGCGGCGCAAGCGCCGGATCGCTCAGCAGCAGGCGCGGGCCGGTCGCCGGGGTGAAGGGCGCGGCGATCTGGAGCTTGGGATAATAGCGTCCGCCCGCGCGGAGCCAGGCATCGGCCCAGGAATGATCGAAGACATATTCACCTTGGCTATGCCCCTTGGCATAGGAGGGCATAGCCGCGAGCAGACTGCCCGCCTCGTCGGTGATGCAGATGGGGGCAGGCTCCCAGCCGGTCCCGGGGCCGACGCTGCCCGAATCTTCCATCGCGGTGAGGAATTCGTGGCTGACGAAGGGATTGCCGTTCCCGCCGAGCGCGTTCCACTCGGCGCGCTCAAACGCCCCGACCGAGCCTGCCATGCGGATGGTCAGGGGGTTGTCGCTCACGCCAGCCCGTCCCCTTCAGCGATAAGGGCATCGGCATGGGCAAGACCGTGCTCGCGCGTCTCTGGCGAGCGCACGGTCCAGGTTAGTAGTGGGCGACCAGTGTCGCGCCATAGGCTGGTGAGCGCGTTCGGGATGTCGCGCACATCGCTGGCCAGAAAGTCGGGCGCAGCGCGCTCGAGCGCATGTGGCGCGCGCCATGCACCTTGGTAGCCGTGATCCAGGGTATCGGTGACGACGAGGCCTCGGATCACATCCGGTGCGTGCTTGGCAAACCACTCGCCGACACGCAGGCCAAAACTCATCACCGCCAGCGGCCCGGGATAACCCGTCAGCGCCTTTGCAATGGCAATGCACGGTTCGGCCACAGATAGGTGAGGCTGGGCCTTGACCTCCACAAGCAGCGGCACCTTGCCCGCGATCAGCGCAAGCAGATCGGTCAGTCGCCAGATCGTCTGAGCGGTCTCCAACAGTGCAATGCGGCACAGAGCATCGGCAGGCTGCAATGCCACTTTACCGCGCTGCGCGGTCAGCCGGTCAAGTTCCCAATCGTGGAACACCAGCGGCGCGTTGTCGCGGCTCATCTGGATGTCACACTCAATGCCCATCCCGGTCGCAATCGCGGCTTCAGCAGCGGCGCGCGAGTTTTCCGGCACGCCCGGACCATGCAAGCCGCGATGGGCATATTCCCACTGCGTCAGCCACTCCGGTGCGCGCCGTGCCATCATGCCTTCAGGGCGATAATCGCATCCACCTCGACCGCGGCATTGAGCGGCAGCGCGGCGACGCCGACCGCGGCGCGGGCATGCTGCCCGGCCCCGCCGAACACCTGCTCCATCAGGTCCGAGGCACCATTGGCAACCTTGGGATGATCGAAGAAATCCGGCGTCGAGCTGACAAAGGCGCCGAGCTTGACCACTCGTTCGACCTGATCGAGCAGCCCTGCGGCTGAAAGCTGGGCGAGGATCATCAACCCGCAGGCGCGCGCGGCGGTTTGCCCTTCCTCAAGGCTGACATCAGCGCCAAGCTTGCCGGTCATCACCTTGCCATCGACAAAGGCAATCTGGCCCGAGACATAGGCCATGCCGTCATGCACCACCACCGGCACATAGCTCGCGACCGGGGCGGCGGCCTTGGGCAGGGTGATGCCGAGTTCGGCAAGGCGGGCGGTGTAGCTCATCGTCTTATTCCTCCAGTTGGGCGAGGAGCCACGGCAGGGCTTCATCCCAGCGGTCGTTCCGCGAATGAGCATGCCCGGCCTTGTGCGCGCAATCAATCGCGTGCGCGATCATCGGCTCGCCGCAGAGATGCAGCCGGGTCACGTGCGGCGTAATCTCGGCCACTGAGGCGTGGTGCTGCGCGAGATCATCGATAAACAGCGCGCGGCTTGGCGTATATTCGTCAATAATCGCCTTCAGCGCTGGTCCCTTGGGTCCTTGATTGGTGAACACCCTTGCGTTGATCCCGACCGCCGCAAGCTGTTGCGCGCGCTTGTCCCGCCGCTCATCGACCAGGTTGGTGAGGATCACGACGTCAGCCTTCTCGGCGAGCGTGTTGATCCCCTCGACCGCACCGCTGATCGGCATCTGGCTGTCCATCTGCGTATCGAAGAAACGGCCTAGCATCTTCCAGATATCGGGCGGCGCAAGCACTTCGCCGCTCGCCTGCCAGCGCAGCGCCTCGGCGAAGTTATGGCCTTCAAGGTTGAAGTTTACGCCTTGGCTCTCTTCGAGCCAGCTCTTGAACGGTGCGACCATGTGCAGCAGCACTTCATCGCAATCGGAGATGATAAGGGGGCGGGTCATGCTGCTAAAGCGTCCTTGGCGGCAACCAGTTCCTCAGGCGTGACAGCCAAAGCTTCAGCCGCGCGGATCAGATCGGGTTCGCGATTGGCAAGAAATTCGAGAGGCGAAGCGAGCATCGCCGGATCGCTCAGCCCGGCGCGCAGAGAATCGGGATCAAGCCCGGTCAATTCAAGATAGCGCGCTGCCCGCTCCTCGGACTCCAGCACCCATCCGAGCGCGGCCAGCGCCAGGGCCTGCGGGTTGGCGGGCTCGGTTGCGGGGCGATGCGGGATTGTCCTGTCCTTCGGCTAGGGTTAATCAGGCGGGCGGGCGGCAAGCGGGGCGTTCAGTGACAAAGCGGATCATGGTTGTCGAGGACAATGACCTCAATCGAAAATTGTTCTGCGATGTGCTGCGCGCCAACGGCTTTGAAGTCGAGCCTGTGGCCGATGGCGACAAAGTGCTGGACACCGCCCGCGCCACCGCGCCCGATCTCATAATCATGGACATTCAGCTAGGCGGGGTCTCGGGCGTCGATCTGATCGAGGCGGCCAAGCGTGACCGGCGGCTGGCGGGCATTCCGGTGCTGGCGGTGACAGCCTTCGCGGCCAAGGGCGACGAGGAGCGCATCCGCGCCGCAGGGGCCGAGGGCTATCTCTCGAAGCCGGTCTCGATCGGGCCGTTCATGAGCGCGGTCAACGCGCTGGTCTGATCGGCCCGCCTCGATCACCCGAAGGCGTGGGCGGCTTCGATTATGGCAACAATCACCGTCATCGTCAGGCCGACCATGAAACTGCGGTATGCGTAGGCCAGAAACAGATATTTCTTGCGCTGGAGCACCTGCCCGTTCTGGTAGACATCATGCAGCATGGTGCGGAACACTGTCTCGTCGGCGTGGAGTTCTGCGAGAATGCTCTCGGTCCACTCGCCTTCATCCATATGGGTGAAATAGCCGAAGAAGAGCTTGTTCGGCACGCCCTTGTTGAGCTTGGCTGAGTTCGGGCTGCTGACCGAGGGCAGCACCGCGAAAACCGCACACATCGCCGAAATGAAGGAGAACAGAGCCAACACAATTAGCGCCCAGGGCAGGCTGCCGTCGCGCGCTTGGCCGACGCAGATCGTGAAGACCAGAAAGGTCGCGCCCATCAGGATCGAAGCCTTGGTGTCGGCCATTTGGCTCAGCATCACGTTGATCTGCTGGGTGGTGCGCACCAGATGGATCGCGTGGTTGGAATAGCCTGAGGGCGAAGGCAGCGACTGCGCTGCCTTCGGCGTGTCGATGTTTTGTTCACTTTCAGCCATGGCTTCCCCCACTTCTGCGCCGCTGCGTACCCCCTCACGCGGCGAAAACTTGACAAGCTGCATCATCCGCCGCTTTGCAGTCGTATTATCGTGGCACTGACCACGCCACAACTTATCGTAAGTGAGCACCCCGCATGACCCCCGCAGATGTTGACGCCACCATCCGCACTCTCGTCGAGTCCTTCAACAAGAAAGGCATTGCCATCGAGGATGCGACCACTTTTGCTGGCGATCTTGAATTCGACAGCCTGACTGTCATGGATTTCGTTGCGGCGATCGAGGATGAATTCGACATCATCATTTCGATGAACCAGCAGGCCGAGATCGAAAACTGGGGCCAGCTCGTCGCGGCAGTCCACAAGTTGCAGGATAGCTGATAATGGCAACCTCCATGACCGAAACCGCCACCCTGACCGAAGCCCCCGCCGCGCCGGTTGATCTGCTCGCCAAGTTCGATCCGATTATCCAGACCCGCGAGGCGCTGCTCGCCGCCGGGGTGGAAGATCCGTTCAACCTGGTGATGGAGCAGGTGCTCTCACCCACCCGCGCGATCTGCAACGGGCGGGACACGATCCTGCTCGGCACCTACAATTATATGGGCATGACCTTCGATCCTGATGTGATCGAGGCGGGCAAGGAAGCGATGGAGGGCTTCGGCGCGGGCACCACCGGCAGTCGGGTGCTCAACGGCACCTTCCGGGACCACCGTGATGTCGAGGCGGCGCTGCGCGAATTCTACGGGATGGACCACGCGATGGTCTTCTCCACCGGGTATCAGGCCAACCTCGGGATCATCGCGACGCTGGCGGGCAAGGGCGACTACATCATTCTCGACATCGACAGCCATGCCTCGATCTATGATGGCTGCGCGATGGGCCGGGCCGAGGTGGTCCCGTTCAAGCACAATGACGTCGAGGCGCTGGAAAAGCGGCTGAAGCGCATCCCCGAAGGCGCGGGCAAGCTGGTGGTCCTTGAAGGCGTCTATTCGATGATGGGCGACGTCGCCCCGCTCAAGGAAATGGTCGCGATCGCCAAGGCCCACGGCGCGATGGTGCTGGTCGACGAGGCCCACTCGATGGGCTTCATCGGCAAGCACGGCCGCGGTGTCGCCGAAGAGCAGGGCGTGATCGATGATGTCGACTTCATCATCGGCACCTTCTCCAAGAGTGTCGGCACGGTCGGCGGCTTCTGCGTCTCGAACCACCCTAAGTTCGAGGTGATGCGCCTAGTCTGCCGGCCCTATGTCTTCACCGCCGCGCTGCCGCCTGCGGTCATGGCAAGCTCGGCCGCCTCGATCCGCAAGCTGATGCACGGTGCGAACAAGCGAGCGCACCTGTGGGAAAACAGCCGCACCCTGCACAAGGGCCTGCGCGATCTCGGCTTCAAGCTCGGGACGGACGCGCCGCAAAGCGCGATCATCGCGGTGATCATGCCCGATCTGGAGCGCGGCGCGATGATGTGGGAGGCGCTGCTGAAAGAGGGTCTCTACGTCAACCTTGCGCGCCCCCCGGCTACCCCTGCGGGCATGACCCTGCTGCGCTGTTCGCTCTGCGCCGAACACTCCGCCGATCAGGTCCAGACCATCCTCGGCATGTTCGAACGTGCGGGCAAGGCGATCGGGATTATCTAGCACACTCTTTTAGCTAGATTGGTTATTTATATTGACATCGTGACGCTCACTGGTTAACAGGAGGCGATTATGTACTTTACAAACCCAACGGCTTGCCCTAGGAAAATAGGGCAAGGAGCGTTGAACCATGTCGGTACTTTCTTCCCCCCACTTCCACGACGAAGCCAAGGCTTTCGAGTACCTTGAAAGCATCGTGTGGGCGGACGGAATTGTCTGCCCGCATTGCGGTGTGATCGGTGGCCGCGTGTATGACCTGTCCGGTGTGCGCTCCAAGGCGAGCAAGAAGAACCCCGAGGGCAAGGTACGTCACGGCCTCAAGAAGTGTGGCGAGTGCCGCAAGCAGTTCACGGCCAAGGTTGGCACCGTGTTTGAGCACGCTCGCCTTCCCCTCACCAAGATGTTGCAGGCCGTTCACCTGATCGTGTCCAGCAAGAAGGGCATCAGCGCCCATCAGCTTAGCCGTGTGCTTGAAGTGCAGTACAAGAGCGCTTGGTTCCTTGCTCACCGTA
>JBJTTE010000368.1:0-7398 GCA_046080005.1 Erythrobacter sp. | reverse complement strand
GGAAGCAGCGGCTCAATCGCCGACCAGCTCGCGTCATCCAGCCAGTAAAGATGCTTGCTCATCCTCAGTCGCCTCCTCGGAAGCCTTGAATCAGCAAATCAGCAACATCGCCAGCACTTATTGAGTACGGACCCTAGAGCGGTTTCCAGTCAGGTGGAATCACCTGACGGTTCGGAAAATGCGGTAAAACAACAACCTAGAGCGGCCGATTTGGCGCAGCCAGATCGGAAACCGCTCTAAGCGCATCATCGAGCGCGGCGAGCGCATTGCGGGTGAAAGCCGCCATATTGGCGATCCGATCATCGCTGCCGGTTTCGAGCAGGCGGGAATAGTCCGCCCCCGGCCCGACAATCGCGGCAACGCTCCTGCCCGCAGGCGCGCCGCTGGGATGGATAGAGCCGCCGACCGAGCCGCTTTCCGCAAGCCCCCATTCTGCTCCAAAATTGTCGCGGATGGCGCGCGCCTGAAGCAGGGCATAGTCCTCGCTCGCCCCGCGCATGCCGCGATAGGCTTCGCGCGGCAGAGCAAACAGCACGTCTCGCCCGCGCAAGGAATAGACCACCCCGCCGCCGACAAAAAAGTCGAGCGCGCCCGGCACCGTGAGCAAGCTGGCAGCGATAAGGCCGCCGGTCGCGCCATCGGCCACTGCGACCTTCTCCCCCCGAGCTCTCAATAGCTGCGCGATGCGCAGGGCTTGGGGATGAAGCTCGCGCAGCAGGTCCATCAGCCTTCGTCTCCTTCGTCCTTTTCGACCACTGTGAGCGCGGCACCGATCAGGTGTTCAACCGTGCGGCGCTTGTCAGCGGAAAGACCCGCGAGCCAATCGGCGATCGCGGCCCAATCCAGCACGCGGGCATCCTCCGGGATCGGCAGACCGAGCGCAGCATAGTGGCTCTCCCACCGGCTGACACAGGTGACGCTCGGGCGATCGGTTCGCGCCATGCGGCACCCGGCGAGCTGCATGCTGACATGGAACAGCCGGTCGCCAATGGGGGCGAGCTGCGGCGGGATCAGTGCCCAGCGCGCGATCAGTGGATAGGCACCGGGCAGCAAGAACAGGCAATTGGTATCGACCATCGCGGCGTCATCGCTCGCGGGGACCGGGGTGCCATCGGACAGTTCAAAACGGCGCTGGGCGATGACCCCATCGCTACCCGCAACCTGTGCAGCGGCAAGGCATAGCGCGACATGATCATGATCGATGCGATTATCGGCATCAAGGAAGCCAATCGCGTCGTAGCCGTCCCCCGCTGCCAGCAGCGCGCCCACCGCCCGCGCGACATTGCCGAAATCGGCATGATTGCGGTCAAGCCGGAGGTGACGCACGGGCGCATCGTCGAGCCAATCTTGCGGCGCGCCATCGGCGACCAGCAGATGATCGGCTGGCACGCTCTGCGCCGCAACGCTGGCGATGCAGCGATCAAGGATGGCGCGCGGTTCCTGCCAATAGGGGGTGATGATGGCAACGCGCGCGGCCATCGCGTCAGGACTGGCCGTGCGCCTCGGCGACAATTGCCGCCCAGCCTGCCTCATCCATCACCTCGATCCCGAGCTCGGCAGCCTTCTTGAGCTTTGACCCTGCCCCCGGCCCGGCGACCAGCAGGTCGGTTTTGGCGCTGACGGAGCCCGCAGCCTTGGCACCCAGGCGCTCGGCCTGCGCCTTGGCCTCGTCGCGGCTCATGGTTTCAAGCTTGCCGGTGAACACCACGGTCTTGCCCGCAACCCGGCTGGCGATCGTCTTGACCTCATAGCGCGGCGGGGTGACTTGCGAGAGCAGATCGTCCCATACGGTGACATTATGCGGCTCGTGGAAGAAGGTCTCCAACGCCCCAACCACGCTCGGGCCAATGCCGTCGATAGCGGTGAGTTCAGCTGCCGCATCGGTATCGCCTGCTGATGTGCGGCTGGCCAATTCACGCAGCGCGGAAAGCGCGTGGACATGCTTCATCAGATCGCGCGCGGTCACTTCGCCGACATGACGGATGCCGAGCGCGAACAGCAGCCGCGCGGCATCGGGCTCGCGCTTGGCTTCGATAGCTGCCAACAGGTTGTCCACAGACTTGTCCTGCCAGCCCTCCAGGCCCAGAATGTCGCCGCGGCGCTCCTTGAGGCGGAAGATATCGGCCGGGCTTTCCAGCCACCCGAGCGCGAAGAACTGCGCGATGGTCTTCTCGCCCAGCCCTTCGATGTCCAGAGCCTTGCGGCTGACAAAATGTTCGAGCCGCCCGGTGCGCTGTGCCGGGCAGATCAGCCCGCCGGTGCAGCGCACATCGACCTCGCCTTCCTCGGCGACGGCCTCGCTGCCGCATTCGGGGCAGTGGTCAGGGAAGGGAAAGGCGGGACGCTCCTCGTCGCGGGTCAGGTTCTCGACCACCTGCGGGATCACATCGCCCGCGCGCTGGATCACCACCCGGTCGCCCACGCGAAGGCCAAGCCGTGCGATCTCGTCGCGGTTGTGGAGCGTGACATTGGTGACGGTCACGCCGCCGACCAGGACCGGCGCAAGACGGCCCACCGGCGTGAGCTTTCCGGTCCGCCCGACCTGAATGTCGATCGCCTCGACGCTAGTCTCGGCCCGCGCGGCCGGGAACTTGTGCGCCAGCGCCCAGCGCGGGGCTTTGGCGACGAAGCCCAGCCGTTCCTGCCAACCTAGCCGGTCGAGTTTATAGACCACCCCGTCAATGTCATAGGGCAACGAAGGCCGTGCCCTGCCGATGGCATTGAAATGCGCGACCAGTTCTGCCGCATCACCGTCGATCCGGGTGAACAGCGGCGAAACCGGAAAGCCCCATTGCCTCAACGCTGCCACGATCTCGGCCTGTGTCGCGCCCGGCACCGCGCTCGCGGCGCCCCAGCCATGCGCCCAGAAGCGCAAGGGGCGCTTTGCCGTGACACCCGCATCCTTCTGCCTGAGGCTGCCGGCGGCGGCATTGCGCGGGTTGGCAAAGATCTTCCCGCCTGCCTCATGCTGCGCAGCATTGAGCGCGGTAAACGCTTGTTTCTCCATATAGACCTCACCGCGCACCTCGAAGATGTCGGGGGCAACGGCGGGCAGCGTTTGCGGAATGTCCGGGATGTGGGCGACATTGCCTGTCACATCCTCGCCCACCTGTCCGTCGCCGCGCGTCGCAGCGCGCACCAGCTTGCCGTGCTCGTAGCGCAGCGAGCAGGACAGACCGTCGATCTTGTCCTCTGCGGTGCACGCGAGCGGGGCATCATCGGGCAGGTTGAGGAACCGCCGCATCCGCGCCAGCCACTCGGCCACCTCTTCGGTGCTGAAGGCGTTGTCGAGGCTCATCATGCGAACCTCATGCGTGACTTTGCCCAATGGCGAGGCGGCAATCGCGTGACCAACCTTGCGCGACGGGGAATCCGCGCGGATCAGCTGCGGAAAGGCGGCTTCCAGCTCGGCATTGCGGCGCACGAGCGCATCATACTGCGCGTCCGAAATTTCCGGACTGTCCTCGGCATGGTCGAGCAGGTCATGCTGCGCGATGGTTCGCGCCAGCCGCATCAGCTCATTGGCGGCATCTGCTTCGGAAATGTCAGCCAGCATGGTTCACCGGGCGGGTCTCTGCGCCCGTTCCGAAACCAGCGATAAGTGGGCGGGCCTTCGCGATCGCCGCCTGCACTTGCGGCAGCTTGAGACTGTTGGCGTGATCAGTCCGTGTGTTCCACACTTCAGTGATCCAGATTGCATCAGGGTCGGCGAGGTCTTCGGCGATGAGGTACAAGAGGTTGCCGGGCATATCCCGCGTGCCTGAAAGCAGCAACGCGATGAGCTCGCTGCGTTTGCCTGGCGAAGCCATCATCTGGCCAATCACCGCAAAGGCTTCTTGCATCGTACCTCCTGATGCCAGACCGGGCGCGCTACCAGCCAGCAAGGCCAAAGCGGCGCTGCCGATGAATTCGCGGCGTTCAAGCATCGGCTTATCGCTCGGCTGTCACAGTCGCCAGCAGCGCGGGGCCGATCACGGCGAAATCCTTGGTGCCGGGGACAAGGAGGTTGAAGTGCTGGTTCTGGTCAACCCGGATCACGTCGACCGCAATGCCCTGCTTGCGCAGGCCTTCGATCAGTGCCGGATCGGGATCGGGCAGCGCACCATCGACCACCAGCAGCCGCTTGATCAGGGGCTTGTTGACCAGCGGATCGACCATTGCAAAGCGCGCTGGCACCTGTTGCGGGGTGCCGCCGAACAGCGGCGCGAGCACGGGCTGGCCGCAGATTATCTCGTCCGCACCGACAAACCCGGCGAGCGAAAGCGGCCCATCAAGCGCCACCGCCGCTTGCACCGCGGGCAGCTCGCCCTTCACCACAGCATCGCCCTTGTTGCCGGTGCCGAGCCACATTGCTGGCATGACCCCAGCGGAATGGCCCATCACGGTGATCCGCTCCAGATCAAGCGGATAGGTCCGCGCAAGGGTCTGCACATAGCCGAAGCCCTGCGCCCAATCGGTGAAGGTGTTCGGCCAGCCGCCATCAGAGCCAAGCTCGCGGTAGCTCGGCACCCAGGTGGCAACGCCATTGCGCGCCAGAAAGCTCGCGAGCGGGCCGAAGTTGCTGGGCGATCCAAATCCCAGCCAGCACCCGCCATGTATCAGCACCGCAACCGGGAACGGCCCCTTGCCTTTGGGCACCCGCAACTCGCCAAACTGACGCGCGGACGCGGTGCCATAGGCGACTTTCAGCGTCGGCGGATCAAACGGCACAGTGTCGAACGTGTCGGGACCATAGTCCCGGGAATCGGTCACGGAGAAGCGCGCGTCGGAGGCCTTGGACGCCTCCACCGCAGGCTCGAACGGCCCACAGCCCGCAAGGCTTGCGGCGAGTGCAAGAGCAGCGACGGCAGGCTTGATCATCGAGGGTCCCCTTCTCTCCGCATCAGCATAGCGCGGCGGCCAGCCTGCGGGCAACAGGCTCAATTCCCGCCCCTGATCACCGCGAGCATCGCTGCCTCATTGGCGGAGTACGCGGCGTTGCCGGGGGTGATGATGGCGAAATGGCTCGCGCCTGCATTCTCGCGCACCGTCACCCTTGCCCCTTCATGCCCCAGCGCGGCCAGCGTCGCGGCAGAGGGTGCGGGGAGTTTGGCTTGCACGAACAGCACCTCGGCGAGCTGCGGCGCCTGTGTGGCGGGCGCAATCGCGGCGTAGCGCTCAGGAAGAGTATCGGGCGCGCCGCCCATGAAGGGATCAACCGCCGAGAACTGGCAGAGCCGGTCGAACGCAGACCGCTCCGCGCCCACATCGCCCGGCCCGTCGAGGATGATCGCAGCGCGGGCCTTGAGCGCCGCGCGTTCGCCGGTCGGTCCGCCTGCGCCCTGCAATCGCGGCAGCCACAGAGCTGGCAGCGCGCCAGCCGAATGGCCCACCAGCGTCACCCGCTCGCGGTCGATGGCGTGCTTCGCTGCGACCTCCTCAATCAGCTTGGTCGACGCCGCCCAGTCGCTGAAAGAGCCCGGCCAGCCGCCGCCGTCGCCCACCTCGCGGTAATCGACATTGAGCGTGGCGATGCCCTGTTGCTGCCAGCGGGTGGCGAGCGGCGCCATATAGGCTTGGCTGGCGATGCCGGTCGTCCAGCACCCGCCATGATAGATCACCGCCAGCGGGAACGGGCCCTTGCCCTCGGGGAGCCTCAGTTCCGCAAACCCGCGCGGATGATCGGCGTAGCGCAGGATGGCATCCGGCTTGGAGGCGGCGAGGTTCGCGTCAGTGCCAAAGGTCGCATTGTTGGGCTGCACGGGCGGAGGGGTATCCTCGGTTGCAGACTGGACCGGGGTGCAGGCGGCGAGGAGGAGGGGCAGAGATAACAGCCTACGCGCCATTACCGGCCCTCGACCACGGCGGTGCATTGCCGGTCAACCACAGCATAGGCCTGCTCGTCAGTCATGCCATGGGTGACATAGCCGACCTCGCAGACCGTCTTGGCTCCATCAGGATAGACGACTTCGATTGTTCCGCTTGCGTCCGAGCCTTCCCACTTGGCCCAATAGGCGTCATCGATATTGCGCATAAGTGGCGCGCTGCTGCCGTTCAACGTGAGTGTACCCCCGCTCAACTCCTCATCGACAGTGACGCTGAACATCACCGGGATCGAACAACCCGAGAGGCTGAACAGAAAGAGCGCAGCGGCGATCCGCATCACACCCCCTCCAACAACCGGTCCGCCTGCGCGCGGGCCTCGGGCGTCACCTCGGCGCCGGAGAGCATCCGCGCGATTTCTTCCTGCCGTCCGGCGTGGTCGAGCAGCACGACGCTGGTGCGGGTGACGGTGCCGCTCGAAGCCTTGGCGATGAAGTAATGCTGCGCGCCCCGCGCCGCGACCTGCGGCGAGTGCGTCACCGCCAGCAATTGGCCTCCGTTGGCGTCAGAGCCTGCCGCCAATCGCGCGAGCCGCTCACCAATTGCGCTCGCCACCGCCCCGCCCACGCCCCTGTCAATCTCGTCGAAGATGATCGTCGCCGCCCCGCCCTGCTCGGCCAGCGCGACCTTGAGCGCGAGGATGAAACGCGACAATTCGCCGCCGCTCGCGATCTTGTTCAGGGGGGCAAAATCGGCGCCGGGATTGGTCGAAATCAGGAACTCGGCGGCGTCCATACCCGCCGCCCCCCAACGCTCTTCGGGGAGCGGGGTGAGTGCGGTGCGAAACTTGGCCGCATCGAGCCGCAAGGGCGCAAGCTCGCCTGCCACGGCTGCATCGAGCCGCGCCGCGCCGACCACCCGCGCCGCGTGCGCGGCTTCGGCCGCCGCAACATAGGCTGTGCGCGCTTCCTTGGTTGCGGCCTCCAACGCATCGAGCTGCGCCTCCCCGCCCTCGATCGCATCAAGCCGGGCGCGCATGGTGCGCATGATTTCCGGCAGATCATCGACCTCGCAGCGGTGCTTGCGGGCGGCGGCGCGCAGGTCGAACAGGCGGGTCTCGGCGCGTTCCAGCGCCATCGGATCATGCACCAGCGCTTCGGCTGCCTTGACCAACCTGTCTTCGGCATCCCCCGCCTCGATCACCGCACGGTCGAGCGCGGCGAGCGCCTCGGCCAGCAGCGGGTGCTGTTCGGCGATCCGGTCGAGCTTGCGCGCCGCGACGCGCAGGGCTGCCAAAGGCGAATCCGAGCCCTCCCAGATATGGCGCAGCGCTTCGAGATCGACGGAGAGCTTCTCGCCCTTTTGCATATCCGCGCGCATCAGCGCGAGCCGCGTTTCCTCTCCGGCCTGCGGCTCGAGCGCAGTGAGCTCGGCAATGTGCGCGATCAGAAGGTCCTGATCGGTCTTGGCCTGTTCAACGGCATCGCGCGCTTCGGCCAGCTGCGCCTCGGCGCGCGCCCATTCGGCAAAGGCACGCTCCAGCCGGGCGGTATCGGTTCCGGCGTAGCGATCAAGCAAGGCGCGGTGCCCGCGCGG
>JBJTTE010000367.1:0-3228 GCA_046080005.1 Erythrobacter sp. | reverse complement strand
TCAAGCCTGCCCTCGACGGCATCATCGAACACTACGGGACGGATAAGGTCGCAGAAGTCACCGGGCGCACTAAGCGCCTCATCACGCAGGCCGATGGCAACCAACGCCTCGAGACCCGTTCCCCCCGAACGAACCAGTCGGAGACCGACCAGTTCATGGATGGCCGCAAACCCATTCTCGTGTTCAGCGATGCAGGCGGAACGGGGCGTTCCTACCATGCCAGCCTCGACGCAGCCTGCCAGAAGCGCCGGGTGCATTTCCTTCTAGAGCCGGGCTGGCGCGTTGACCGGGCCATCCAGGGCCTCGGCCGCACCCACCGCACCCATCAGGCGAACACCCCCCTATTCAGGCCGGTCACGACCAACTGCAAAGGTGAGCTGCGCTTCACCAGCACGATCGCGCGGCGTCTCGACAGCCTTGGCGCACTGACGCGTGGCCAGCGCCAGACCGGTGGTCAGAATCTGTTCGATCCAGCGGACAATCTCGAAAGCCCTTATGCCAAGGCCGCGCTCACCAGCTGGTTCGCCCTTCTGGCAGACGGGAAGCTCAAGAGCGTGACCTTGTCCGACTTCGAGCGCCGCAGTGGATTGACGATCGTCTCCCAGGATGGGGTGCTCGAAGAAGACCTTCCCCCTATCCAGCGGTGGCTCAATCGGATTCTTGCCCTGCCGATCGGTATGCAGAACGCAATCTTCGATGAATTTCTCGGGCTCGTTGAAGCCCGGGTTTCCGCAGCGCGTGAGGCCGGTTCTCTCGATGTGGGCGTCGAAACGATCCAGGTCGAAAGTGCCGAGGTCATCGAAGATATTGTGCTGCGGACGGATCCACGGACCGGGGCGACCTCGCACCTCCTCCAGCTCGCGCTCAGGACGCGTACCCGGCCAATCACGCTGGAAAGGGTGAAGCAGCGCCTCGACCTGTCGGACGGGTGCGTGCTGATGCACAATACCAAGAGCGGCAGGGCGGCGCTGGCTGAGCCGTCCCGGCATTTCATGACCGATCGGGGCGAACTGATCCGCCGCGTCATTCTCCACCGACCGCTGCGCCGCGAATACCATCACCTTGATGATCTAACCGAGTCTGCGTGGGCGGAATGTCCTCGGGAGACCTTCGAGCAACTCTGGTGTGCCGAAGTCGCTGAGCTGGCCGAGAAGCTGACAACCGAGAAGATCTACCTAGCCACAGGACTGCTTCTACCGATATGGTCGAGCCTTCCGATCGAATATCTGGAGGTGCGGCGAATCGTCGATGAGGAGGGACGCAGCTGGCTCGGCCGCATCGTTCACGAGCTCGACGTCGCAAACCTTTTGCAGAAGTTCGACATTACCTCGAGTGTCGAACTCTCGGAGCAAGCGATCCTCAAGGCACTCGGCGAGCATCGGACGATACCTATCAAGCAACCGTTCGAGGCCACCATAAAGTCATCGCGGGTCGCCAACGAGCAGCGCTACGAGATCGTTGGCGCCCCTGTCGATCAGCTGCCTTGGTTGAAGAGCATCGGCTGTTTCACCGAGATAATTTCGTTCCGCACCCGGGTGTTCATTCCGACAACGGCAGCAAATGATGTGCTGGCGGCGCTCCTGATGCGGTGATGGGCCGCAGCGCCGAAGGTGCTCAACCCATGTCGAGTGCGACAAGTGCACAGGATCTTGGATGCTTGAACCCCGCAAACAAGGGGAGGGGGAGGGGATCTGTGCCCCGGTGATGGCCGGGAGCAGATCAGGAGTGACCGAGATGCTGATTCCCTTTTCCAAGCTCTATTTGAGCGATGCGAACGTGCGCAAAACACGCAATGACCAAGACGACGCGCAGCTTTCTGCGGACATCGAGGCCCGCGGCCTCCTGCAGAACCTGCTGGTGACCAAGAGCAAGAAGCGCGGCCAGTTTGCGGTGATCGCCGGTGGCCGCCGCCTGCGGGCCATTGGCATGATCATTGATCGCGGGGCCTGGGCTGCGGATGCCGAAGTAGAATGCAAGCTGCTCGAGGGTAGCGAAGAGACGGCGGGCGAAGCCTCGCTCGCCGAGAACTTCCAGCGGGTCGGCATGTCTCCGGCTGAAGAATGCCGCGCCTTCCAGCATTTCATCAAGGAAGGCAGCGATATCGCGGCCGTTGCCAAGCGTTTCGGACTCACCCAGCGGTTCGTCGAAGGCCGGCTGCGCCTTGCCAATCTGGCAGTGCCGATCTTCGAGGCACTCGCCGCCGGCGACATCACCCTCGAAATCGCCAAGGC
Organism: Erythrobacter sp.; assembly: GCA_046080005.1. GTDB lineage: Bacteria > Pseudomonadota > Alphaproteobacteria > Sphingomonadales > Sphingomonadaceae > Erythrobacter. Next base: position 997 of record JBJTTE010000367.1, on the reverse strand, counting down.
CTATGCTGCGACCGACCAGCACGAAGTGCAGATGCGCGTCTTCGAGCAGATGCGCCATGCCTACAACCCCAGCGCCGACGCCATTCGCCGCATGGTCGCCACCGGCTCGATGCGCGGCAATGACCCTATCGCGCTTCTGATCGGCGAAGATGCCTATGTGGCTGCCGGCGGCAAGGTCGAGCGCGACCTGTTCAGCGATGCGGGCGAGGATCGTTGGATCGATATCGAGATCGCGCACCGGCTCGCTTCCGAAAAGATGGAAGCGGAAGCCGAGCGCCTGACCTCGGAGACCGGTCTCGCCTGGATCAGCCCGGTGGCCGCCAGCAATTCCTGGCAGGCGCGCAGCGAGATGGGCGTCTCCGCTGTCCGGCTTCCGCCCGTGCCCCTCTCGGAAACGGCGCGCGCCCGCATCGACGAGATCGATGCCCGGATCGATGAGATCAACGCGATCTTCGATGAAGGTGAAGAGCAAGAGGACGTCGATTTCGGAAAGCTCGAGGCCGAATACGAGGCTCTTGATGCCGAACGCAGCGACCTCAACAATACGGTTCGCGAGCTGCCCGAAGAATGGCGCGGTGAAGTCGGGCGCTTCCTCGTGCTCACCACCCGGGGCGAGATGGTTCTCGAGGCCGATTACTACAGCGAGAAGCGGCTGTCGTTCGAGACCGATGACCAAGGCAATGTGACCGCGACGGCAGAAGAGCCGGCACCGACCCCAGGGAGCCGCGCAAGCGGTGCTCCCGCACGGCCTGAGGCGATCGCACCTGGAAGCGAGAAGCCGATCAGCGCGAGGCTGTTCGACGAGCTCGCCGTTCAGCGCCGCAATATCCTGTCGGCCTGCCTGCTTGGCGATCCGGGGCTTGCCCTCGATTTCGCCATCTTCGCGCTTGCAGACAATCGCAGCTATGAGGGGAAGGGCACCTCGATCAAGGCGGGACGGCCGAGCGATCCTGCGACCGGCGAGGTTCCGCAATCAGCGGCCGAGGGCATTCTCGCC
>JBJTTE010000366.1:0-3235 GCA_046080005.1 Erythrobacter sp. | reverse complement strand
CTCGGCACCATCTGGCGCAGGTTGGAAAAGGAGTGTGTGACCCCGCGCATCTCGATAAACAGTACGTCACGCCCGGCATCGACCAGCGCCTTGGCATAGGCGCGGCCCGAATCGCGGATCGGATCGAGGCTGGCGGTGACGACAATCGTGGGCGGCGCTGTAGTGTGATCGCCCAGGATCGGAAAGCCGCGCGGGTCGGCCGGGTCTGCACCATAGGCGTCATTGAAGAAGCCCATCGAATCCGCGGTGAGCAAGTAGCCATCCGAGAACGCCGCCATGCTCGCCGATCCATTCGCATCGGCCACCAGAGGGAAGATCGGCACTTGCAGCACCACCGGGACGGCGGCGGGATTGGCCCCGAGCAACTGGCTGACGACCACGGTCGCATTGCCGCCCGCGCTGTCACCGGTGGTGATGATGCCGCTCGCGGTTCGGCCCAATTCCGCAGGACTGGTGGCGACCCAGCGCGTCGCCGCTTCGCAATCGAGGATCGCGGCGGGGAAGGGCGCTTCGGGCGCGCGGGCATAGTGGACCGCGACGAGCGGCAGATCGAGCAGCGCGGCGAGCTCGGTGCAAAGCGCGTGGTGCGTGTCGAGATCGCCGATCACAAACCCGCCGCCGTGATAGAAGGTGATGACGGGCGAAGGTTCATCGCGAGTCTCGCGCGCATCATAGAGCCGCAGCGGGATGTCGCCGCTTGGCCCCGGACAGGCAAGATCGCGAATGACGGGCAGCGCCCGCGCCGGGCGGTCGGCAAGGTTATGCATCGCCTGATAGGACGCCCGCGCTTCCTCCAGCGTCATATCGACGAGCTTCGGCCCGTTGACCTGCGCCATCAGGTCGAGGAAGGCCTTCATGTCAGGGCGAATGTAAGGGGTGTCGGTCATTTTGGCGCTCTCCCGCGGGTCGTGTTGGCGCGAGCGATAGGCGAGGGCAGGCCAGTTCGCCAAGCGCATTTGCACTCGCCGCGCGTGGGCGGGGGCGCTATCCCGTCAGGCGATGGACAATCTGACACATAGTCTGGTCGGCGCGGAGATGGGGCAGGCGGGGCTGAAGCGCACCACCGGCCTTGCCATGCCCGCGCTGATCATCGGCGCGAACCTGCCCGATGTGGACGCGGCGTGCTTCTTCTGGCTCGAGGGCACCGAGCATCTCGCCTTCCGCCGCGGCATCACCCACGGCCCGCCGGCGCTGGTGCTGCTGCCGCTGATTCTGGCGGGGCTATTGTGGGCCTTCGACCGCTGGCCGACCCGGCGCGGGACAAGGCCCGAGGGGCGGCTGCCGGTGCGGTTTGGCTGGCTCTATGCGATGGCGTTTGTCGGATGCCTCAGCCACCCCTTCTTCGACTGGCTCAACGTCTACGGCATCCGGTTGCTTGAGCCGTTCTCCTCGCAATGGTTCTACGGCGACACGCTGTTCATCATCGACCCATGGCTGTGGGCGCTGCTGATCGCCAGCGTGTGGTGGTCGCGGCGGCGGGAGAAGGCGGGGGCGGATTGGGCGCGCGCGGGACAGGTCGGCGTAGGGGCGGTGCTGGCCTATGTCGGGGTGAATGGGGCGATCACCTGGCTCAACTATGAAACGCGCGGCACAAGGACAGAACCCTATCCGCTCGCGCACATCGCGGCCCCCGTGCCGTTCGAGTTCTGGCGGCGCGAGCAAATTGCACGGCTTGGCGACGAACGCTGGATTTCGAGCGATTGGGACGGCACCGACTTTGGCTATGGTTACGCCAATTCAAAGGCTGTCCAGTGCAAGGTGCGACCATTCACCGTAGCCCTAGGGGAAAAGACCCAGCTCGGCGGCTTCCTGTTCTGGTCGCGCGCCCCCTTTGCGACACGCGCGCCAGACGGCTCGGTGATCCTCTACGACGCCCGCTTCTACGATCCGCGCGTGCGGGAGCGGTTCTCGGTCGCGCTGCCCGATGTGAAGTGCGAGCCTCTTCCCTCGTCGTCACCCTGAACCTGTTTCAGGTTCCATTCTTCCGCACGCACCGCAGCCCGCAATTGCGTGATGGATCCAGAAACAAGTTCGGGATGACGGCGTTGGTGGGGGAACGGAAATTCAGAGAACCCAATGACCCAACTCGTATGGCTGCGGCGCGATCTGCGCTTGGCCGATAATCCTGCGCTCTACCATGCTGCCAAGGCCGGGCCGGTCGTCGCCGTCTATGTGCTCGACGACGAGAGCCCGAAGCACCACGCCTATGGCGGCGCCTCGCGCTGGTGGCTGCATCACTCTTTGGCGAGCCTTGCCACAAGCCTCGAAGCGCGCGGCTCCAAGCTGATCCTGCGGCGCGGGGAGGCGGTGGCCGAACTCACCAGGCTGGCAGAGGAGATGGGCGCACGCACTATCCACGCCAATTGCCACTTTGAACCCTGGTGGCTCAATGCCGAGCGCAAGCTGTCCAAGAGCCTCGACCTCCAGCTCCACCACGCCAATTACCTGATGGTGCCGGGCTCCATCACCACTGGTACCGGCGGGCAATACAAGATCTACACGCCGTTCTCGCGCGCCGTCCGCGCCGAGTTTCCGCCGCGCAGCGAAGTGCCAGCACCCGAGCGCCTTGAAGCGCCTGCCAGTTGGCCCGCCTCAGACGATCTCGCTTCTTGGAACCTGCTGCCGACGAAACCCGACTGGGCCGGGGGGATGCGTGACTTCTGGCAGGTGGGCGAGGACGCAGCTCACGCGCGTCTCGCGGCATGGGAGGCGGACGTCGATGACTATGACGACCAGCGGAACCTCCCGAGCGTCGACAAGGTTTCGCGCCTTTCGCCCCATCTGCACTTTGGCGCAATCAGCCCGATCCAGATCTGGCACCGTTTCAAAGATCACTCCTCGAAAGGCTGGGAGACCTTCGAGAGCGAGTTGATCTGGCGCGACTATTCGCAGAACGCGATCCTGCAATTCCCCGCCTATGCCACCCAGAATTACCGCGCGGATTTCGACCGCTTCCCGTGGCGCGATCCCGCGACCGACGAAGCCGCCGCGCGCGACCTCAAGGCCTGGCAGCAGGGCCGCACCGGCTACCCCATCGTCGATGCCGGAATGCGCCAGCTGTGGCAGACCGGGTGGATGCACAACCGCGTGCGGATGATCACCGCGAGCTTCCTCATCAAGCATTTGCTGATGGACTGGCGCGAGGGCGAAAAGTGGTTCTGGGATACGCTCTGCGATGCCGATTATGCCTCCAACGCCACCAACTGGCAGTGGACCGCGGGGACGGGGGTGGACT
>JBJTTE010000365.1:0-3381 GCA_046080005.1 Erythrobacter sp. | reverse complement strand
CGGGTGCGGCGAGCCTTGATGTTGGGATTGGCGAGCGCTTTGTGCTGCATGTCGATGGCTCCTACCGCAAGACCGATGATATCGAGATAGGCGGGCTGCAATTGTCGCGCGCATTGATCCGGGACATCTTTGCCGAAGCCGCCGAGGAACAGGCAGCTGGCGATCTGGAGGAAGCCGAAGAACTGCGTGAAGCCGCAGCACAGAGCGGCACCGTGCCCAACTCCGAAACCGAGAGCTACACGATCAACGCCGGTTTCGGCGTGATCCTCGGGCAAAGCACCTTTGGTGCGTCAATCGGCTACTATAATACCGATTACGGCATCCCGACCCGCCCCGGCACGGGTCACGATCATGCAGCGGGAGGCGCAGGCGGCGCAGAAGAGGAAGAAGAGCTGGTCACCATCGGCCTAGAGCAGACCCGTGCCGACTTCAAAGGCGATATCTATCTGGGCGGCGGCCCGTTCGAGCAGCTGAAGCTGCGGGTCGGCTTTTCCGACTATATCCATACCGAATTCGAAGGGGACGAGGTTGGCACCGTCTTTGACAGCACCAGCCTCGAAGCGCGGGCCGAATTGGTCCAGAAGGAAACGGGTCTGCTGCGCGGCGCGACCGGGGTACAGTTCCAGCATCGCGATTTCGCGGCGGTCGGCGCGGAAGCCTTCATTCCGCCAAACCTGACCGATCAGTTCGCGATCTTCACGCTGCAGGAATTTAGCACCGGGCCCATCCAGATCGAAGGGGCGGCGCGTGCCGAATTCACCACAACGGAAGCAGGAGCGCTCGCCATTACGCGTGATTTCACAACCGTGTCAGGGGCGCTTGGCCTGACTTATGAAGGCATTGAAGGCATCCGCCTGGGCGTCAATGCTTCGCGCGCCGAGCGTGCACCGAGCGCTGAGGAACTGTTCGCCTTTGGCCCGCACGTCGCCACACAGGCCTTCGAGATCGGCGATCCCAATCTTGACGTTGAAAGCGCCTGGGGGATCGAAGCCTAAGCGCGGGGCAGCATCGGGACCGGCACGTTCAGCCTCTCGGCCTACAAGCAGTGGTTCGGCAACTACATCTACCTCAATCCGACCGGGCGCGAAGAGGACGGTCTTCCGGTGTTCGAAATCCTTCAGCAGGATGCGGATTTCTGGGGCTTTGAGGCGGAATTGTCGTACCCCATCGTCGATACTGAAGGCTTCCGCCTGCTGACCGATCTGCGCGGCTCCTATGTCGAAGCGGAGTTTAATGATGGCACCGCTGTCCCGCTGATTCCCCCGCTGAGCCTGCTCGGCGCGCTCGAAGCCCAGACCAAGGCCTTCGACGTGCGCGGCGAGGTTCAGTATTTCGCCGAACAGGATCGGGAGGCGAACTTCGAAACCCCGACCGACAGCTTCACGCTGGTCAACGCGCTTGTCGCCTGGCGTCCGCTGGCGGACAATCAGAACGTCACGCTGCTCCTCGCCGCCGACAATATCTTCGACATCAACGGTCGCCGTCACGCCAGCTTCACCAAGGATTTTGTGCCGCTGCTCGGCCGCAACTTCCGCGCCAGCGTCAGCCTGAGCTTCTAGCACGCATCAGGCACAGCGCCCGGCGAGGGTCGCAAGAGGGGTGGCCGAGTTGACCGGCTGCCCCTTTTCGGTTTGGCCTCAGGCGGTTGCAGCGCGGAGCACGACCAGCACTTCGCCAACCGTGCTAAAGCCGAACACCGTGAGGGCGGCGCTCACCGCGCGGAAACTCGCAAGCCTGCGTCCCTCACCCGGGACCAGCTTGAACACCGGTCGCAGCATCAGCACCACATCCCGCGCATGAAGTACCAGCCACGCAGCGGACAGCATCGCACCTGCACTCAAAACGGGCAGCAGCAATTGCATTTCCATCAACGTCATGGCGAGCCTCTCTTCGCTGCGACGCCTCTCCACTGATTGCAATACACCCTGCCTGCCAAAGGTTCCGCACCCCGGCAGGCCTAGGCAATTCTACGATTCCACCGCGAAGGACAGCTCGGCGTGCGCCTCCAGCCGCTTGACCAGATCCTCGCCAAGGAAGCTGCCCGGCGTGCCGACACCGCCCGGCTTGGTGCAGGCGAGCAGCGCTAAACCGGTCTCTGACAGCATCCGGCTGGTCGAACCATAGCCCGGATCATAGCGGCCCTTGACCCCATATTGCAGCCGCTCCCCGCCCGGCATGTCGGCAACGAAGACGACATCGTAAAAGCCGTTCTCGCGCTCTTCCTTGGTCGGCCCTTCGCCCGGCTTGGGCGGCTTGGCCCCAAACGGGTTCTTCATGAATTCGAGCGCGGCCTGCGCTGCGGCCTTCCCCGCATCGCCCGGGCTGGTCAGCATCATCTCGTCGTACTGAAAGTCAGTGCCATAGGGGTGGCCGAGGAGGAAGTTGGTGCGATGGACGTTCTTGGTGTTGATGGGCGCCATTACGAAAGGGGCAGACCACTTGCCGAGATCATCCTCATAGGACGGGATCATGCCCGAGGGCTGGTCCGGGCCTTCGAAACCCGGCGTCAGCGCGAAAGGATTGCGCAGCACGTTGATGATCGTGACGTTCTTGGCTGCCGCCTTCATCGTCGCCCCGAGGCTCGCCGCCGTGCCGCCCGAGAAGGTGCCCTGCATCGACCGCACCCGGCCACGCACGCGCGGGGCGGGCTTGCCGAAGCGCTCGACGAAGGCCTTCTGGGTCATCATCACGCCGAGATCGAAGGGGATCGAATCGAACCCGGAAGAAAAGCAGATGCGCGCGCCGGAGGCTTCAGCAGCAGCCTGATGCTCGGCGATCTTCTCCGCCATCCATGCCGGTTCGCCGCATAGATCGGCATAGTCAGTGCCGGTCTTCACGCAGGCGGCAACCAGCTTGTCACCATAGAGCTGGCAGGGGCCGACAGTGGTCAGAACAACACGGGTGCGTGCGCACATGGCTTCGAGATCGGCGCTGTCATCGGCATTGGCGACCACCAGCGGGGTCGAGGCAGGCGCACCGATTTCATCGCGCACTTCTTCCAGCTTGGCGAGGCTGCGCCCGGCCATCGCCCACTTTGGGCCATCGTCGCGGCTGCCATAGTGCTGCGCCAGATATTCAGCGACGAGCCGTCCGGTGTAGCCGGTGGCGCCATAGACGATGATGTCAAATTCGCGGGTGCTCATGCTGGTTCTCCCTGAGATGCCGTCACGCCATGCAGTCGCGCGAAGCGGGTGTCAAAGGCCATCGCTGCACGCGTTGTAAAGTTGCCAGAGCTAATGCCGTATCAGCCCGGTGGACACGGCAGATGGAGAGCATCTGAGAGGCCGTTTCGAAAGGGGTTGAGCGGCTGAGGTTGCTGTGATTCCGGGGGTTTTGCAGACAACCCGGAGATTATGATGTGGACCCCGGCCACCCGCGCGC
>JBJTTE010000364.1:0-5268 GCA_046080005.1 Erythrobacter sp. | reverse complement strand
CTCGCCGAACAGCCATTGGTCAGCCGCACGGCAGAGGCGCGGACATTATCGAGCCATTGCTGGTCGGGCGCCCAGCCATAGTCCTTTTGCATCCTCTCGCGGGGGAAGCCGTCGAAGGTCCACATGCCTTCATCCGCATGGGCCGGGATAGCGGCAACGGACAGCGAAGTGGCGAGCAGGCCGAGCGTCATGGAACGTAGCGACATGGACAGAGATCCTCCCTCAAAGGCCGCCCCAGCGTCTCATGGACCTGGCCGGCGCCGTGATGGCCAACCTATGGCGAGGTCAAGCCTTGCGCGCAACCGGGCGATAGGCTGCCGGGCGAACCGGGCGGGGAAGGCGCGGGGCCTGGTGCGGCAACCACCCCGATCAGAGCATCTCGGCTGCTTCCTTGATCGCGCGGCGGATGCTCAGATAGGTGGCGCAGCGGCACAGATTACCGCTCATCGCTTCATCAATCGCGGCATCATCGGGCGTCGGGTTGTCGCGCAGCAGCGCGCTCGCCGTCATGATCTGGCCCGATTGGCAATAGCCGCATTGCGGCACGTCACTGGCCACCCACGCCTTGCGGATGGCATCGGCAGCATCGCCTGTCAGGCCTTCGATGGTGGTCACTTCGGCCCCATCGAGCCCATCATGCGGGGTCACGCAGGCACGGGTCGGCTGGCCGTCGAGATGGACGGTGCAGGCCCCACACTGTCCAGCGCCGCAGCCGAATTTGGTGCCGGTCATTTGCAAATGATCGCGCAGCACCCACAGCAGCGGGGTCCCGGGCGCGGCGTCAACACTGGCAGATTTGCCGTTGATCTTGAGGGTTATGGCCATGCTTGCCTCCTGTTCCCCTACGCGGTCTGTTTGGCGGGCAGCTTCAACTTGCTGCCCTCGGCCCCGATGAAGGGCATGGAGCGCAGGCGGTGGCCGGTCGCAGCGAAGATCGCATTGGCCAGCGCCGGGGCTGCGGGGGGCGTCCCCGGCTCTCCGACCCCGCCCGGCGGCGCGGTGGAGGGGATAATCTCGACCTCAAAGGCGCGCGGGGACTCGCCCATGCGCATCAGCCGCCAGCTCGGGAAATTGTCCTGCACCACAGCGCCGTTCTTGGCGGTGATCGCACCATACAGCGCCATCGAGAGCCCGTAGAGCGTCCCGCCTTCCATCTGCGCGCGGACATGGCGCGGGTTGATCACGGTGCCTGCGTCGACCGCCAGCCACACGCCGGGAATGGCGATGCTGCCATCAGGCCGCACCGTCACCTCGACCACCGTCGCGATATAGCTGAGGAACGAGCGATGGACAGCGATCCCGAGTCCGCTGCCGGCCGGGAGTTTGCGCCCCCACTTGGCCATCGCCGCCGCTTTCTCGACGACATGGCGCAGCCGCCCGGTGTGGATCGGGTATTCCTCCAGCTCCGCGCCGTAATTGCCGTAGACCGCGCCTTCGGCTTCGGGATCAACCTTGCGGGCCGGGCCGATCAGATCGAGCAGATAGTCCTTCTGGTCGCGTCCAGCGGCATGCGCGAGTTCAGCGGCAAAGCTCTGCACCGCGAAGGCATGGTAGATATTGGCCACCGAACGCAGCCAGCCGATCCGCAGATGGCCCTTGGCATCGCCGGATTCGACCCTGAGGTTGGGAGTCGCGAAAGGCACATCGGTGGCCCCCAATCCCATTTCGCCATCGCGTGGCTCGCTCACGGTGTGGTCGAAGGTCGAGGAAATCGGCGGGAAGACGCTGCGATGCAGCCACGCGGTGCAGTTGCCGGCCTGATCGAGCCCGGCCTCGCAATATTGCGCGCTGACCGAGTGATAATAGCCATGCTGGATGTCATCCTCGCGGGTCCAGGTGACCTTGACCGGCTTGCCCACCGCGCGCGCAATCAGCGCCGCCTCGATCACGAAATCGGGCTTCGACTTGCGCCCGAAGGCACCGCCGAGCCAGGTTGGCGTGACCTTGATGTTCTCTTTGGCAAGGCCCAGCACCTCGGCGAGCGTATCGCGGGTGGTTTGCGGGTCCTGCACGCAGCCCCAGCATTCAAGCCGGTCGCCGTCCCATTCTGCGGTCGCGCTGGGCGGTTCCATCGGCGACTGGCTGAGGTGCGGGGCATAATATTCGGCGGTGATCCGCTTGTTCGCCTTGGCGAGCGCCGCGCTGACATCGCCGCGCGCCCGGCGCACCTTGCCGCTGCGGCGTGCGGTGGTCTTGAGCTGTTCGCCAAAGGCATCGGAATCGTAAGCCGCATTGGGCCCGGCCTGCCATGCGATCTCGAGCGCCCGGCGGCCTTCGATCGCGGCCCAGGTATCGCGCGCGACCACGGCAACGCCGCCGAGCGGCTGGTAGAGTGCGGGCGGCTTGGCATCAGGCAAGCGCACCGTCTTGAGCACCCCGGGCACCGCGAGTGCTTTGGCATCATTGAAGCTGCTCACCCGCCCGAACAGCTGCGGCGGGCGTGCGACCACGGCGTGGACCATGCCGGGGCGCTGCACGTCGATCCCGTAGGTGCTCTCGCCCTTGACGATGCGCGGCACCGTCAGCGAGGGGATCTCGGCATTGATGTAGCGCCATTGCTTGGGGGTCTTGAGGGTGATGTCGGCTTCCGCTGGGATGGCGAGCTTACCCGCGAGTTCGGCGAGATTGCCGTAGGACAGCGTATCGCTGTTCTGTGTGTTGCTGACGAGGCCTTCCTTGGCCGAGCACTGCTCGACCGGCAGTTTCCAGTAAAGCGCGGCCGCAGCGACCAGCATCTGGCGCATCGCCGCACCAGCCACCCGCAAGCGGTGGAAATTGAAACGCACCGAGCGTGAGCCATCGGTATTCTGGTCGCCATAACGCTGATGCCCTTCGGCCTGCACGATCTTGACCTTGTCCCACTCGGCCTCGAGTTCATCGGCGAAGATCTGCGCCATCGAGGTCCACACCTGCTGGCCCATTTCCGAGCGGTGGCAGGTGATCTTGACTGTGCCGTCACGCTCGATCGCGATCCAGAGCGCGGGCGTGGCATCGCCGCCCTTGACCCCGGTCAGCGGGCTGTCACCGGGCTTGGGCAGATTGAAGGCGTCGGCATCAATCTCGGGTTCGACATAGCTTGAACAGCCCGCAAGGGTAACGCCAAGCACGAACAGCCCCGCACCGCCGAAAAAGGCACGGCGGCTGAGGTTGACATACGGGCTGGGCCCTTCGCCTGCCGCATCCGCCTTGGGTTGGGGGATGATGCCGAGATCGCGCATCAACATTGCCGGTTCTCCCTGAGCCGGAGCATCGCCCTGCTTCCGGTCGTATGACATTGATGCATGCTGGGCAGCGTGGCAACCACGCTGAGCCAAATACCCCAGCGATGATCACGTCAGCAAAAGGATCGCTTCCCGCAATTCGGCCGCCTGCCCTCTCGGAAACGACCGCGGGCCAAGGCGTTACAAAGCGAAGCCGCCGCTACCCCTCGGCGCTTTTCCGCCTTTCCAGCCATGGGCGCAGCGGGAAGGTCCATTGCTCCCAGATCGACAGACGCCTGCGGTCATCCTGACCGACGACGGTCGATTCCCCTTCCTTGTAGGTGCCGAAAACGCGGTCCCAGAAGATCGCCGCATTGCCGTAGTTGCAGCGCGTGTCTTCGTAGCTCAGCGCCGTGTGGTGCAGGCTGTGGTGGCGGATCGTGGTGAAGAAGAAGCTGTACCAGATCGGCGGATCGGCCCGAACATTGGCATGGGCATAGATCGCGATCGTGCTGCCCATCGTAATGCCAGCAAACAGCGCATTGAGCTGAACATCGAGCAGCGCGATCACACCGATGCTGATCAGGAACAGCTCGATGGGGTTACCCGTGTAGCCCTTCATCGCGTTCAATTGGGTGATGTGGTGATGCGGGGCATGGGTCAGCCAGAGGGGCGTCCAGTTGTGCATCGCGCGGTGCATCCAGTATTGGCCAAGTTCAAAGATGAACAGCACCGCCAGCACCTGCACGAGGAACGGGCTCGCAGCGAGCCAAGGGGTGGCGATCCCCAAGGCGACCTTCAGTTCACGGAGTGGGCCGTCCACCAGCGCTTCAGACAGATAGCCGATCACCCCAAAAACCAGGGCGACATAGAACACATCGGTCGCCAACTCCCGTCCATTGATGCGCCAGCCCTCGTGCCGCTCAAACACCAGTTCAAGCAATTGGACAAACACTAGCGTGCTGACGACGACAAGCGGGAGAGTCCACGGCGCTTCGACCCAAGCGGTCGGCGCGAAGGCCCAGAAGGAGACGACAGCCACAACCGTGGCGGGTGGCAGCAAGTTAACGAGCGACTGTTTCACGTGATAGGCCTTTGCATTCTGATGGCGCAGTCTAACGCGGCGATTGCAGGCGCGAGAATACGCCATTTTGCCGAGAGCGTCGAGGTGGCCCCGCGCTGTTTGTGGCCATAGCGCAACGTCCGCAAACGGTCATCACGCCGACTTGGCGGTGCAACCAAACTCCAACCGGCCGGCAACATCAGCGGCCTAACCCCGCATGTGCCGATCCAACACGGTCACAGGGGGACCCTTCATGACAACCACATCGTTACGCACCGCGTTCCTGTCGGGCACAGCCCTGATCGGGCTTACCATTCCGGCGCAGGCCTTTGCAGCGGAGGCTGAGGCTGGAGCCGAAGCTAAGGCTGAGGCCGTAGCCCAAAGCGTTACCGCGTCGACCGATGATGCCGCCGCTGCCGAAGGGGACGAAATCGTCGTTTATGGCAAGGGCGAAGTCCGCCAGGTGACCGAGATCGCCGCGACCGACATTGCCCTGACCACCGCAGGCTCAAGCCCCTTTATCGCGCTGCGCAAACTGCCCGGCGTCAACTTCCAGTCGGCCGATCCTTTCGGTGTCTATGAATGGTCGACGCGCATTACCCTGCGCGGGTTCAACCAGAACCAGCTCGGCTTTACGCTCGATGGGGTGCCGCTCGGAGACATGAGCTATGGCAACACCAATGGCCTGCACATCAGCCGCGCGATCATTGCCGACAATATCGGCTCGACGCGGGTGAGCCAGGGCGCGGGCGCACTTGGCACCGCCTCGACCTCCAACCTCGGTGGGACGATCGAATTTTTCAGCCGCGCCCCGCAGGACGAACTCGGGGTCGCCGGCAATGTGACCTATGGCGACAGCGAGACTTTCCGGGTCTTCGGCACGCTCGACACAGGCGACCTCGGCGGATTCAAGGCCTATATCAGCGCTGCCCATATTGACGCGGAAAAGTGGAAGGGCGTCGGCACTCAGCGCGCCACGCAGGTCAATGCCAAGCTGGTAGCGGA
>JBJTTE010000363.1:0-4570 GCA_046080005.1 Erythrobacter sp. | reverse complement strand
ACCAACCCAAATGCACGGTTCTGTCAGCGCAGTGTTGCACCCCCGCACCAGTTCGACCTTAGGCAAGCCCCGCCGCTGCCATCAGCGCCTTGGTGCTCGGATCAAACTCCCCTTCCCCGCTCTCGATTTGCTTGGCGATGGCCTTGCCGAGTTCCACCCCGAACTGGTCGAAGGGGTTGATCCCCATCAGCACGGCATTGGCAAAGGTGCGGTGCTCATGGAAGGCGATCAGCGCGCCTAGCGCCGCGGCATCGCAATCGTCGATCAGGAAGGTGGTCGAGGACCGGTCGCCCGGATAGGCGCGCGCGGTATCATCCGACGCCTTGCCCGCCATCAGCGCTGCGCCTTGGGCGAGACAATTCATCAACAAGATGCGGTGATGCGCCGGATCGAGATCATCACCCGGCGCGATGCTGGCGATGAAATCAACCGGGATCAGATGCGTCCCCTGATGCAGCAGTTGAAACACCGCGTGCTGCGCATCGGTCCCCACCCCTCCCCAGGTTACCGGCGCGGTCGGCCCATCCACCGCGCGGCCATCGGCGGTCACGCTTTTGCCGTTCGATTCCATTTCGAGCTGTTGGAGATAGTCCGGCAGCAGCGCGAGGCGTTCGTCATAGGCGAAGACGGCGCGGGTCTGGCAGCCCCTGAGGCGGGTGTAATAGAGGTCCACAAAGGCCGCGAGAAGCGGGGCATTGGCCCTGCCATCGGCGGAACGGAAGTGATCATCGACCGCCTTGGCCCCCGCGAGCATGGCCGAAAACTCCTCCATGCCGACCGCCAGCGCGACCGGAAAGCCAATCGCAGAGAACAGCGAGTACCGCCCGCCGACGCTCTCGACAAAAGGCAGGATGCGGGTCTCGTCCACCCCCCATTCGACCGCTTTGTCGGGCGAAGCGGTGAGCGCCACCACACGCCCGCCGGGATCCTCGACGCCATTATCAGCCAGCCATTTCAACGCGCTTGCGGCATTGGTCATAGTCTCGATGGTGGTGAAGGTCTTGGACGCGACCGCAACCAGCGTGCTCGCCGGATCGCAGGCCGCAAAGGCCTGTTCCAGCGCCAGCCCGTCAATATTCGAGACCACGTGGACATCCACCAGCGCCAGATCGCGGGTCAGCGCATTGATCGCCAGCGCCGGCCCGAGCGCGGAGCCGCCAATGCCGATCGCGATGCAGTGCTTGATCTCGCCCAGCGCGCCTTCGTGGATCGCTTCCACCAGCATCCCCATGCGCGCGAGCAGCGCCTCGGCCTCTTCGACTTGCGATGCTGTGCCGCTGCCGCGCAGCGCGCCGTGGGTTGCCGCGCGCCCTTCAGTGGGGTTGACGATCCCGCCGCTGAACAGTGCCTCACGCGCTGCGGCAAAGCCTGCTGCGAGGGCCAGCGCCTCGAAACCGGCGAGCGCCGTATCGCTCAAATGGGTCTTGGAGAAATCGATCCGCATTCCGGCATGCGTCTCGCTGCCCGGTGCAACGGGCCACGCAATGTGGCGGGTGAGAGCGGCAGGACGATCAGAATCGGCCGCGAACAGTTCGGCAAGCGTTGGGTGCGCCAGCGCGTGCAACTGCGTCCATGCGGCGGCCATCGCTACCGCGTCTGCCGTTGTGGCTGCCGTTCCGCCTGCGGTCCCCATCGCCGTTCCCCTTTGCGCAAGTGTGTCGGTGCGAGTAAGGGCTTGCAGGATGGATGTTAAGACCCATTCGCTCGAAGCCGCGCCGCCCGCCGCAGCGCAGGCCCGCGCGGGTGAGGGTTGGGGCAGCTTTTTCTGGTTCCTGATCAAGCTGCTGATCGCGGTGCTCGCGTTCCGCACCCTTGCTTTCTCGCCCTTTTCGATCCCCTCGGAAAGCATGTTGCCGCGGCTGATGAACGGCGATTATCTGCTCGCCGCCAAGTGGCCTTACGGCTTCTCGCGCCATTCGCTGCCGTTTGAATTGTCCCTGCCAGACGGCCGCCTGCTCGCCGCAAGCCCCGCGCGCGGCGACGTGGTGATCTTCAAGCACCCGGTCGATGGCCGCGACTATATCAAGCGGGTGATCGGCCTTCCGGGTGACCGGGTCGCGGTGATCGGCGGCGAGGTGGTGCTGAACGGCGCGCGCCTCCCGCGCCAGCGCGTTGTCAACGTCCGGGTGCCGCTCTCTCCCAACACCGGCTGCGCCTGGGGTGGCGATCCGGTCATGACGCCGGGCGGCGCGGCCTGCAGCTATGTCCGCTTCCGCGAAACCCTGCCGAGCGGCAAATCGTACGAAGTGCTTGATTTCGGAGTGGTTCCAGCCGACAGCTTTGCCGAACAGACGGTCCCGGCAGGCACAATGTTCGTGATGGGCGACAACCGTGACAGCTCGCTCGACAGCCGGTTTGAGGCGTCCGCAGGCGAAGGCGTCGGCCTGGTGTCGCAGGACCTGCTGGTCGGGCGTGCGGCGATCATCGTCTGGTCCACCGATGGCAGCGCCGAATGGAGCAAGCCCTGGACGTGGTTTTCGGGGGCGCGCTGGGAGCGGATCGGAGATGTGCTGTGACCAGCCTTGCGCCCGAAACCCGCGCCTGGCTCAACGCGCAAGGCTTCGGCGTCGAGCGCGAGGCGCTGTGGCTTGAAGCGCTGACCCATGGCAGCTTCAACGGCACGGGTCCCGCCGATGCAGCCGATTACCAGCGGCTCGAATTCCTTGGGGACCGGGTGCTCGGCCTGTCAGTCGCTGCCTGGCTGTTCCGCGCCGGAGACGCCCCCGAAGGCAAGCTTTCCCAGCGACTTAATGCCCTTGTCAGCGGCGCGACCTGCGCCCGCATCGCGCGCAATATCGGCCTTCCCGCGCATATCCGCCTCGGCAAGCAGGCACGCGAGGATGGCGGGGCGGACAGCGACAAGATCCTTGGCGATGTAATGGAGGCGCTGATCGGCGCCTGCTTCATCGAGCATGGCTGCGACAGCGCGCAAGACCTCATCTACCGCCTGTGGACCCAGGAGCTGGAAGGCGACGAAGGCAAGGCCAAGCACCCCAAGAGCGCGCTTCAGGAATGGGCTGCGGGCAACCGCCGCGCCACCCCCGCCTATGAGGTGATCGACCGCAGCGGTCCCGACCATGCCGCGCGCTTCACCGTGCGGGTCTCGATCCACAATGTCGGCCACGCCGAGGCGACCGGGAACAGCAAGAGCGAGGCCGAAAGGCTCGCCGCCAAGGCCTTTATCGAGCGGTTCGGATAGCGCCTCTGTTCCCCAAATGTTTCACGTGAAACATTGCTCAAATCGCCTGACAGACCCGTTCTGCGAGGGGTCTGACGGGGGTCTGACAGGGGTCTGACCGGGGTCTGGCACGCGCTGGCGGGGCTCCAGTGTGCAGCAAGACCGACGCGAAACCGGCCTGCCGCAATCCGCCCTTCGACAAGCCCGGGGCGAAGCGATAAGGCGAGGCCATGACTGATACCCCCCCGGATTCCTCCCTTCCCACCCGCTGCGGCGTCATCGCCGTGCTTGGCGCGCCCAATGCCGGCAAATCGACGCTGGTGAACAGCCTCGTCGGCCAGAAGGTCGCGATCACCAGCGCCAAGGCCCAGACCACCCGCGCACGGATGCTCGGGATCGCGCTGCATGAGCTCGCCGATGGCACCCCGGTGCAGATGATCCTGGTCGACACCCCCGGCATTTTCGCCCCGCGCCGCCGGCTCGACCGGGCGATGGTCAGCGCCGCGTGGGAAGGCGCGGAGGCGGCTGACGCAGTGCTGCTGCTGGTCGATCCGATCAAGCAACGCCGCCACGAGCTTGAACCCCTGCTTGAAACGCTGGCAAGCCGGCCCGAGCGCAAGATTCTGATCCTCAACAAGGTGGACCGCGCCAAGAAAGAACCGCTGCTCGCGCTCGCACAGGAACTTTCGGGCAAGGTCGATTTTGCCGAGATCTTCTTCGTCTCGGCGCTTACCGGCGAAGGCGTGGCCGAGCTCAAGGACAACCTCGCGGCGCTGATGCCCGAAGGCGACTGGATGTATCCCGACGATCAGGTCTCCGACGCTTCCGAACGCCTGCTCGCCGCCGAAATCACCCGCGAACAGCTCTACCAGCAACTCCACGAGGAACTGCCGTACGACAGCGCGGTGCGCCCCGAGAAATACGAGACGCGCCCCGATGGCAGCGTGGAAATCCACCAGCAGATCGTCGTCACCCGCGATAACCAGCGCGCGATCGTGCTCGGCAAGGGCGGATCAAAGATCAAAGCGATCGGCGCCGCCGCACGCGCGGAACTGGCCGAGGTGCTGGGGGTGAAGGTTCACCTCTATCTGCATGTAAAGGTGCTGGAAAACTGGGCCGAGGACCGCGAGCTGTTCGAAGAGATCGGGCTGGATTGGGTGCGGTGATGGCTAAGGTTGCCCGTGGGTCTGTGTTTTGGATCGTCGATCCACCCGGAAGCGACCTCCTGACCGATTGGTTTCGGAACTGCGTTCCCGCACCACATGACCGGCCCCCACCGAGTGGTCCGTGTTGATTGTTAGTGCAAGACTGTCTCCGGCGCCATGGCTGTCTGGAGGTGGAGCGTAGCGGAACCGGAGGGCAGCCATGGCGGCGCGGCCGTTTCCGGAGCTG
>JBJTTE010000362.1:0-5861 GCA_046080005.1 Erythrobacter sp. | reverse complement strand
CCAATCCGACCCGCAAGCATCCGCACGCCTACGATCAAGCCGCATACAAACAGCGCAACAGCATCGAACGCTGCTTCTGCCGCCTCAAAGACTTCCGCCGCATCCACACACGCTACGACAAGCGCGCAGACATTTTCCGCTCAGCCGTACTCATCGTCGCCGCCATCATCTGGTGGGCCAATTGAGTCCCGACCCTAGAGTGGTTTACGATCTGGCTGCGCCAAATCGGCCGCTCTAGGTTGTTGTTTTACAGCATTTTCCGAACCGTCAGGTGATTCTACCTGACTGGAAAACGCTCTAGCGCGTCACGCGGCGCTCGGCCCTGCCGGAACCGCAACCGCTTGGGCCACGAGGCCGATAATTGAGCCGGGTGGATCGTTAAGCGGGATCGGAAAGACTCTGCCGCCAGCGCTCCGGGTGCCGAGCACAAAACCTTTGGCGAGCGCCTGCAACCCTTCGCCTGCGAGCGTGACATGCACAAGCGGAACGAACAGCGGGGTCCTGCCCTGGCGCAGCGGCGCGATGGCCGAAAGCGGAAGCTGCACTGTGCCGGTGAGGCTGCGTATCTGGTTGGGGCCGATCCGCGTGACATCGGCCAGCCTCTGCGCTGCGCCAGCCGAAGGGGCGTTGGCGGCGCTGGCGCCGTTGGCCCGCGCACAGGCGATCTGCACGGCCAGCCGCGCATCGTTGACTGCGCGGTCGGAACGGTTGGCGATAGTGAGACGGTATTCGAGCGTGAACATCATCACGCTGCGGGTCGCTGCGGTGACCTCAAGCGCAAGGTCGAGGCGCGGAGCTTCGGCGGGAGCGGCAGCGGTCTTGGCGGCTGCACCCGCGCCGGTCGGTGCGGCAAGGCGCAGCGGCTTGGGCTTGCGCCGCCGCCACAGCAGCAGCGCGCCGCCGAGCAATACCAGCGCGCCGAGCGCGCCTGCCGCATAGGGCCACCACGGGGGAAGGGCGGAGACGCTGGCCCATTGAGGCAATGGTGGCAGGGCGGGGATCCTTGCCCATTCGGGCCAAGGTGGGAGCGCCAGTGCGAATTCGGACTCGGGTTCGGGTTCTGGTTCGGGCACTGGCGTGGCAGCGGGCGGAACGCTCGCAGCGGACGGCACGACCAGCGGATCGGAAAGCGTGTCGCTGCCGGTTGCTGCGGGGGCCGGTAGGGCTGCGCCGTCCGTCGCCGCGTCAGCCGTGGGGGTGGCAGCAGGCGTGGCGGCCGTGGCTGTGGTGCTGCGGCGCTGGGCAGGCTGCGGCGCTGGACGGCTTACGGTCGATGACGGCAGCGGCTGGATCACCGGGACCGAGGTTGTCGTTTCGGTTGCAGGCGCGGGTGCGGGGATTGGCGCGGGCTGCCGATTTCCCGGCGGCAGGCTGAAGGTTTCAGCGGGCGGTGCATCCTGCGCGGTCAGTGTCACCGGCACCGTCAGCAGCGCGGCAGCGGGCAATATCAGGGGCAGGGTGGCGGCGCGGACAGGCAGGCGGATCATGGCGCAAGAGGGCTCTGGTGGTCGATCAATGGGAATGGATGTGCCGGAACGGGGGGTGAACCGGCGCTGTCGGTGCCCCATAGGCCAACGCGCTCGCCCGCGCCAGTTCCGGCCTTGCGCGGCGCGGCGGATCGGGGCAACAGCGCGGCATGGAAAGCACACCTCCCGCCGGCCAACCCGCTCCGAAGTTTCTCGGCCGCGATACGCCGCTGCCCGCTTCGCCCGAAGAGGCGGTGCTTGACTATGTCCCCAATCCGCGAGCCGGCCTCACCTATCTGGTGCGCTTTGTCTCGCCGGAATTTACCTCGCTCTGCCCGGTCACCAACCAGCCCGATTTTGCCCATCTGGTGATCGACTATGTGCCGGGCGAGACGATTGTCGAGAGCAAGAGCTTGAAGCTGTTTCTGGGCGCGTTCCGCAACCATAACGGCTTTCACGAGGATGTGACCGTGGGGATCGGGGCGCGGTTGTTTACCGAGATGCGCCCGCAATGGTTGCGGATCGGGGGCTATTGGTATCCGCGCGGCGGCATTCCAATCGATGTGTTCTGGCAGAGCGGTGCGCCGCCCGAAGGCCTATGGCTACCCGACCAGGGGGTGCCGTCCTATCGCGGTCGCGGCTAAGCCAGGCTGTGCGGCGGTTTGACACCGGCCTAACACCGATTTGACCCGCTCCAGACCCCGGCTAGACCCGGGTTAGACCCCTGCTAGAACCCGGTTGGTCCCCCCGCAGCGCAATTTTTCACGTGAAACTCTGAGCGATCGTTTTCTTCCGGCACGCTCATGTCGAGCTGGGTGAATTTGGGCATGGTCTTCTTCGTGCCGCGCCACTTGGCGAGCGGGAAAGCGCCCGGAGCCAGCGCAGCCAGCGGGATACCCGCCTCGGCGAGCGAATAGGGTGAAATGCGGTGCCGGGTCATGAAGCCGCCGCTGCCATCGCTGATCAGCGCGGTTTCAAACTTGAGACCCTGGCTGTTCTCGTTGGCATTGACCACCTTGCTGACCACCAGCTGCCCGTGGCCAAGATCGAGCACAATGTCCGTCCCGATCGGTACCCCGGCAAGACCGGTGATGCGCGCGCCAGTCTTCGACAGGTTGCGAATAATGACGTCGTAGTAGTGATCCTCGTGGATCAATCCAACCTTGCGGAAGAACGAGATGCGATCCGCGCGATGGCGGGGCGGACCGCTCGGGCGAATGGCCGCCGAACCCGCAGAGAGCAGTTAGACCACCTGCTCATTGGGCATTGGCCTTGCATAGATGTAGCCTTGCACCAGATCGGCGCCGCGTTCCTTCACCAGCGCGAGTTCGTCCATGGCTTCGACCCCCTCGGCGACGGTCTCCATTCCGAGCGCCTTGGCGAGCGCGACGATCGCGGTGATGATCGCCGGGTTGATGTCGCCATTTTCGGTGCAGCCACGCACAAAGCTCTGATCTATCGTGATTTTATCGAAATGGCCGTGCTTCAGATAGCCCAGCGAGGAATAGCCCGTGCCGAAATCATCGAGCGCCAGGCGCACGCCCAACTTCCTGAGATCACGAAAGGTTGCGTCGACCGCTTCAAGGTCGCCGACGAACACGCTCTCGGTGATTTCGAGTTCGAGCCGCTGCGCCGGAAGGCGCGCATAACTCAGTGCGTTGGCCACCGACTTGGCATAACCGGGACGCCTGAACTGCTTTGCGGAGACGTTAACCGCCACCCGGGCTGCGCCGGGCCAAGTCAGCGCGTCGGCGCAGGCTTGGCGCAGGGCCATTTCGCCGACGCGGATGATCAGGTCATCATTCTCGGCGATGGGTATGAACAGCCCGGGCGAGATGTCCCCTTCTTCCTCGTCATGCCAGCGCAGCAGAGCCTCGAAGCACTTGACCTCATTGGTCACAGGATCGACCAGCGGCTGATAGACGAGCTTGAGTTCGTCCTTGTCAACCGCGTCACGCAAGCGGTCGCCGATCCTCGCCGACTTTGAAGCTGCATCGCGCAAATCATGGGTAAAGAAACAGAAGGTTCCACCGCGGGTTTCCTTGGCGGAATAGAGCGCCATGTCCGCTGCGTTGACCAGCTCGGAGGCCTCAACGCCGTCATAGGGCGCGATCGCGATCCCGACAGATGTGCCGATAATCGCGCGGCGACCATTGATCTGGTAGGGCTGCGAGAGCGACTGGACGATCCGGTTGGCAAGTTCGCCCAGCATGCCGCGGTCGTCCATGTCCGGCAGAAGCACCTGGAATTCGTCACCGCCGAGGCGTCCGACGCTACCGCTGGAGCCGACAATCGCAGTCAGGCGGACGGCGACCTGCTTCAGCAGTTCGTCCCCGGCAGGGTGACCCATCGTATCGTTGACTTGCTTGAAGCGGTCGAGATCGAGCATCATCAGCGCGCAGCTCCGGCGGCTGATGCTGAAGGCGGCAAGCATGGATGTGAGCCGCTCGTTAAGCTTGCGGCGGTTGGCGAGGCCCGTCAACTCGACGACCTGAGATTCGCGTGCGACCTGCGTGTCGTAGGCATATTGGGCGGAGATATCGACTGCGCTGCCGCGAAAGCCCTGAAAATTGCCCTTTGCATCGGTCAGCGGGCGCCCGTTGAGCCGCCACCACCGGGTGCTGCCGCGCGCGTCTTTGACGGCTACGATCTGCTCTTCAAGCTTGGCGCGCGCCTTGATCTTGAAGGCCAGACTACGCTGGGTCGGGCCGCCGTCTTCCTCATCAATGTCGCCGAACACACTGGTCAGCGCCTTGCCAATCAGCGCTTCGCTTTCCACGCCAAGCTCGCCGATTGCGCGTTGGGACAGAAAAATCAGATGGTCCAAGGCATCGGTCGCCCAGAACATCCCGATCCCGAGTTCCTCGACTTCGCCAAGGACGATGCTGCTATTGGGCGCAACGCCGCGGGCAGCCTGCTGCCGCTTTGCGCCGGTGCCTCTTGTGTCGCCTCCGGTCCTGAGAAAGCCCAGTGCCATGCCCAATCCTCGGTCGTTTGCCGCCGCGGCGAATGCGCGCGACATCCGGACATAGGCGTAACGTCGTTAAAGACGTGTTACAAAACAAGCGTGCAACTTGCGGTCTGGCTGAGCGATGAAACCTTGGCCATCGGTGCCCGGAGCGAGCCCGGTTGCTTGGGCAGCTTGCTAAGGCCGACTGAGGTGCGTGTGCGATCAGCAATGCCGCGAATCCTGCGATGCGTGGGCCTCGTGCCACAGATTCACGGCGGGCTCAGGGCGCCGGGACAAGCGTGGCGCCGCTATGCGAAGCGCGTTTCAATGCTAGCGAAATGGGCCTGGTTGGGCTTGGTCATGTCCGCGCTTGCGGTTGACGCGGCAGCTAACATTGCTGCCCGCGCCGACAATCCTTCGGCCGAAGCGCCGTCAGGCTTGGGCGAAGTTTCGGCCAGCCTTGCCGAGACCGACGCTGAGCTGAAGGCGGCGCGCACGTCGCTGGTCGATTGCGAGCCCAGCTGCATCACGCCGGGCGAGGCGACGGTCATGGCCCTCGCTGCCCCCGAGGGCGAGTCGCGCGCCGGGCGCTTCTTGCTCGATATCCGGGGCGGCGGGCAGAGCCTTCAGGGCCAGTTGGGCTCGATGCTGTTCGTCAACTCGCGGCGCGACTATGCCACGCTTGGCACGCTCACTATCGCGTTTGAGCCCGACGCGCTCCAAGCGCTCTTGCGCCGGGCGAGCGTGTGCGGCGCTGCCGACGTGATCGACGGCCAGATCACGGTGAAGGCCTGCGATGCTGACGGCATCCCCGACCTCAACATGTTCACGATGATGCAGCGACTGGGCGGCAGGCGCATCATCGTTGAGGGGGAGGTGCGGCGGAACTGGATCGATTCGCCGATTGGCACGCCGAAGCCCGTCGCGAATTTCTACGGCGAGCATGAAATCGGCTATTATCAGGTGTGGGTCCATGTGACCGATGCCGCGCAAGTCACCTTTGCCGATGAGCGGTAGGGTGTCGAAGGTCCGGTTTTGCCGAGAGCCGACCATGCGGCCTTGTCCGATGGCGATCGAGATTGGGTCGGAATTGGACTAGAGCGGTTTCCGACCAACCTGACCCACCCTGATCGCGTTCGGAAGTCCGCTGGACAGGAGTGGCGCGCGGCAGTGGTTGGTTCAGGGGTTTGGTTGCCCCTGCAAGCGGCGTGACGACGCCAGCGGGCTTCAGAACGCGACCCTGCCGGGGCGGGCCGAATTGGGCTCAGGGCTACGTTGATCGTCGCTCACGATACGCTGCATCGCTCACTCCTCTCGCCTTGCCCTGTGCCCAATTCGGCTCCGTCAGGGTGGGTCAGGTTGGTCGGAAACCGCTCTAGTCCAATTCCGACCCAATCTCGATCGCCATCGGACAAGGCCGCATGGTCGGCTCTCGGCAAAACCGG
>JBJTTE010000361.1:0-12446 GCA_046080005.1 Erythrobacter sp. | reverse complement strand
GCCTTTTTTGTTGCGTGCGATCCGCCAAATGTCAGGAGCCATCTGGCTCCGTTTTAGCCTCTTCAGGCTGCCGATTGAATGTCGTTACATCCACTTCCATCCGCGCATCGTCATACCAAGCCAGCGCATCGAGGGCTGCTGCGCGAAGGCGAGCATAATCGTCAAAGATGCAAAGCTTGTCCTCTTTGCGGGCCGCAAACGCCTCGGCGGCCTTGGAGCACAGCACGGTGTATTGCCTGAACGATCCTACTGGCTCGCTGCCCTCGACGCGGACAATCGTGTAGTAATAGACGACCTTGCCCTCATCACCTTCAACCGGCACTTCGATGAGATAGGATCGGTCAGGTCGAAATGGCGTAGCAGCCTCATTGTCCTCCAACGCCCGCGCCCCCCACCGCAGTTCCTCGGGTTGCTCTTCGCGCAGCATGTCATAGGCAACTTTGGCGGGAGGATCATTGCCAGAGGCATCGGAGAGAAAAAGAAGGCCATCCTCAGCAGGCGAAAAAAGGCCACTGGCTCCGTCATCCGACTCGTAAGTGCCCTGAAGACCCGGCAGATCCCGTTCGGCCACGGGAATGAGGCGAGTTTCGGCCACCCAGCCCGCGCATCCTCCAAGCAAAAGGATTAAAAAGCCGAGGCATAAGCGGTGCAGGAACATAAGTGATCCTCCGTTTGCCAACAAAGGCTAAGCCATTCCCGCGCGCCCGGCCATCACCCTGTCAGAGCTTCGCATGCCCCCCGGTCGAACCGAACCCGCCCGCACCGCGTTCGGTCGAGTCCAGTTCCGCCACCTCGTCCCACGCCGCCTTCACCACCGGGGCAAGCACCAGCTGCGCGACGCGGTCGCCCCGGGCGATCGCGAAAGGCTCGTTGCCCAGATTGATCAGGATCACCTTGAGCTCGCCGCGATAGTCGCTGTCGATCGTGCCGGGCGTGTTCGGCACGCTGATGCCGTGTTTAAGCGCCAGCCCTGATCGCGGGCGGACCTGAATTTCATAGCCTTGTGGGATCGCCAGCGCGAGGCCGGTCGCGACCGCATGGCGCGCACCGGGGGCGATCGTCACATGCTCGGCGCTCACCACGTCCATCCCCGCCGCGCCTGAGGTGGCATAGGCAGGCAGCGGCAGGCCCGCGCCGTGCGGCAGGCGCTTTACTTGCACAGGGATGCTCACTCGGCCGCCTCTGCCCTGAGGTTTGCCGCGATCCGCTCAACCAGCGCCATAGCCACGGCCGACTTCGGCATCTCATCGAGCGTCTCTATCCCCTCGCCGCTGATAATCATGACGCGGTTGAGATCGCCGCCCATCACGCTGCCCGAAACATCATTGGCGACGATCCAGTCTGCGCCCTTGCGCTTGCGCTTTTGCACCGCGTGTTCGAGCACATTATCGGTCTCGGCGGCAAAGCCGATCACCAGTTCGGGGCGGAGCATGCTGCCCGCGACATTGGTGAGGATGTCGGGATTTTCGATCAGCATCAGACCCGGAGGCGCATCGCCGCGCTTCTTGATCTTTTGGCCGCGATAGTCTCGGGGTCGCCAGTCGGCCACTGCGGCGACCATCACGGCGACATCGACGGGCAGCGCCCGCCGCACGGCCTCGGCCATATCACGCGCGCTCTCGACATCGATGCGCGAGACGCCTGCCGGGGTCTTGAGCGAAACCGGCCCGGCGACCAGCGTCACGTGAGCGCCCAAGGCGGCGGCGGCGGCGGCAATGGCAAAGCCCTGCTTCCCGCTCGAACGGTTGGCGATGTACCGGACCGCATCAATCGCCTCCCAAGTCGGCCCAGCGGTGACCAGCACGTGCCGCCCGGCAAGCGGACGATGCGAGGGGGCAATGCCGAAATCCGCGCCCTCGGGCACTTCGCCAAGATCGGCCTCAATCTCCTCTGGGACCGCGGGAGCCTGACGTTCGGGCGGGGCCTTACGCGGGTCGATCAGGTGGCCCAGGGCCCCTGCATCCATTGACGGTGCGGCCCCGGCCTGGCCCTTGCGCGCCAACAGCGGCCCGCTGAAATCCGGGGCAAAGTCAGGTGCCGGTTCCTCGGCCAGCAGCGGATCTTCGAGCGCGGGATCGGGGAAGTCGTCGTATTCGGTCTCGATCTCGTCATGGCTGCGCTGGGGTGTCGAACGCTGGATAATGCGCGAGAAGAACCCGCCAAAGCCGCCCGCAGGTATAGCAGCGGCGCTGGCATCCTCCGCCTCTTCGGGTTCGAGCGCCTCGAGCGGGACAGGCGCCAGCGTGGATGCGGGCACAGCAATGCCGAAATGCAAGGCAATGGCGCGCCAGATCACCTCGGGCTCGGGAAGGCGGCCATAGCCGAACTCACCGCAGGCCATTGGCCCCTCATCGGGGTGAAGCACGGTGACACCTGCCGCCTTGAGCGTGGCAATATTGCGCTGCGTCGCCTCGTGCTGCCACATCCGCACATTCATCGCAGGCACGGCCATGACCGGCTTGTCGGTGGCGAGGATCAGCGTGGTGGCCAAGTCATCGGCAATCCCGGTTGCCATCTTGGCGACAAGATCAGCGGTGGCCGGGCAGACCACCACCAGATCCGCTTCACGCGAGAGTTGGATATGGCCCATCTCCGCTTCGTTCTTGAGATCGAAGAGGTTGGTATAGACCTGATTTTCGCTGAGCGCGGCAAGCGACATGGGGGTGACGAATTGCTGGCCGCCCTTGGTGATGACGCAGGTGACATCACCGCCGCCCTTGCGGATCAGGCGCACCAGTTCGCAGGCCTTGTAGGCCGCGATCCCGCCGCCCACCACCAGCAGGATGCGTGGGGGAAAACCCGCTGTCGCCTCCTCTCCGCTCATTCTCTATCCGCCTCTCGCGCTGCGCTCCGGAGTGTTAAACATAGTCCAAGCAGCACCCATCGCAAAGCTTGGTTAAGGTTGCCTTGCATCGCGGGGCAACAAACCCGCATTCCTGCGCGCCAGAAGGAAAAACGGCGGAGGGGCCGCCGTTCTGGTAGGGGATGGGCGATCCGTCCCTGATGGCCAGCCGACTCATCCGATCCAGCCAGCCAGCACTGCGCCCCATATCGCTCCTGCCCCAGCCAACGCAGCGATCGCGTAGCCGAACCAGCTTGAGCCAGTGCGCTTGTCGGTGATCAGCGGAATATCGGGCAGGGGAGGCGGTTCGGGCGCGCCCCCCTTGGGCGGGAACATCTCCTCGACCCGGCGAATCAAGCCGGGCAGCCGCAGCAGTGTTTCAGCATCCTGCTTCAACCGGTCAGCCAGTGCTGCTTCGGGACCGAGCTCGTCGCGGATCCATTCGCGCACATAGGGCGCGGCGGTGTCCCACATGTTGATGTCGGCATTGAGCTGGGTCGCAATGCCTTCGACCATCACCATCGTCTTTTGCAGCAGCAGCAAGTGCGGCTGGGTCTGCATGTCGAAATCGCGGGTGATGGCAAACAGCCCGTCGAGCATCTGGCCGACGCTCAGCTCCTTGACCGGCTTGCCGCGCATCGGCTCGCCCACCGCCCGCAGCGCGGTCGCGAATTCGCCAACCGAGTGGTAAGAAGGCACATATTGCGCCTCGAAGTGGATTTCGGCGACGCGCTGGTAATTGCCAGTGGTGAGGCCATACAGGATCTCTGCCAGCCATTGCCGAGCGCGGCGATCAATCCGGCCCATGATCCCGAAATCGATCGCAACGATAGTGCCGTCATCCTCCACGAACAGGTTACCCTGGTGCATATCGGCATGGAAGAACCCGGCGCTGATCGCCTGGGTGAGGAAGCTGATCACCAAGCGCTGCGAAATCGCCTCGAGATCGTGGCCGCGCGCGCGGAGCTCCTCTACGCGACTGATCTTGATCCCGTCGATCCATTCGATCGTCATGACGCGGCCATTGGTGCGATCCCAATCGACCGCCGGGATGCGGTAGCCGGGCACCCCTGCCATTTGCTGGGCGAGTTCTGAGGCCGAGGCTGCCTCGCGCCGCAGATCGAGCTCGGAATTGGTCCAGCGCTTGAAGTTGGCGATGGTGAGGCGCGGGCGCAGGCGGGTGGCTTCCCCGCCCATCAGCTCGACATGCGCGGCCGCCCATTCATAGGTCTGGATGTCCCGCGCAAACTTTTCGCGAATGCCGGGGCGCAGCACCTTGATTGCGACCTTGCGGCCATCGGTGGTCACGCCCTTGTGCACCTGCGCGATCGAGGCCGCACCGACAGGTTCAGGGTCGATGGCGCTGAACAGCTTTTCAAGCGGCTGGCCGAAGCTTGTTTCGATCACCGCTCTGATCTGCGCGAAGGGCACCGGCGGGAGCGAATCTTGCAGGCTGAGGAGGTTGGTCGCCGCCTCCTCACCGACCAGATCGGGGCGGGTGGCGAGCGACTGGCCGAGCTTGATTGCTGCCGGGCCAATGGCGCGAAAGGCCCCGGCATAGTCAGGCTTGCCGCGCTTGCCGGTCAGGGTGGCGAGGCGCGCCAGGCGCACCAGTTGGCGCACCGTGGCGGGCGCGTTGGGATCATTCTCGATACCCACCAGCGCGCGGCGGCGCGCGAGCGTCACGCCCCAGCGCGCGAGGCGTGAGAGGTGGACAATGGAGGACGTCACAGAATCAGATCTTCCACCCCGAATGGATCGCCACCGCGCCGCCGAGGATCGTCTCGTGTTTCGTGTTCACAAAGCCCGCCGCGGCGATCATTCGTTCAAATTCGGGCGGACGCGGGAACTTGCGGATCGATTCGACGAGATATTGGTAGCTGTCCCGATCGCCCGCGATCGCCTGCCCCATGCGCGGCATGACCTGCTCTGAATAGAGGTCGTAGATCTCGCGAAAGCCAGCCCATTCGCTGGTCGAGAACTCCATGCAGAAAAACCGCCCACCCGGACGCAGCACCCGGTGCGCCTCGGCCAGCGCCTTGTCCTTGAAGGTCACGTTGCGGATGCCAAAGACGATGGTGTAGGCATCGAAGCTGTTGGACGCGAAGCTCACGTCCT
This sequence comes from Erythrobacter sp., assembly GCA_046080005.1. GTDB lineage: Bacteria > Pseudomonadota > Alphaproteobacteria > Sphingomonadales > Sphingomonadaceae > Erythrobacter. The sequence continues at coordinate 7,486 of JBJTTE010000361.1, read as the reverse complement.
CGGCGTTCTGGCAGGTAAAGACGAGCGTGCCGTCCTCCTCGCCAAGGCCCCGTTCCAGCGCGCGCTCGGCCCCAACGTCCAGCATGTCCTGATTGATGTCGGCGACAGTGACATGCGCGCCGCGTTCGGCCATGCGGAAGGCGATATCCCCGGTGCCGCCCGCCATATCGAGGATCTGCTCGCCCGGCTGCGGCTTGACGCGCCTGACGAAGCGGTCCTTCCAGCCGCGATGCATCCCGAAGCTCATTGCATCGTTCATGATGTCGTATTTGCGCGCGACGCTGGAGAAGACCTCGCCAACCTTGCGGGTCTTTTCCTGGGGGGTGACCTCTTGGTAACCGAAGGAGACGGTTTCGTCGGTGGTTTCGCTCATGTCGGGTTCCCTAGAGGGAATTGCCCCATAGGCAAAGGGTGTTACAGGCTTCTTTGTTGGGCGCCTCAAACCGCCCAGTGAGCAAAAGCGAACGACACAAAGAATGCCCGAATTACCCGAAGTCGAAACCACCGTGCGCGGGCTTGCACGCTTCCTTGAAGGCGCACGGATCGAGCGCGTCACGCTCAACCGCGCGGACCTGCGCCGCCCCTTCCCCGCCGATCTGGTGCAGGTGATGACTGGCGCGCGGGTCAGCGCGCTCGCGCGCCGCGCCAAGTATGGGCTGATGCATCTCGATCGCGGCGCGACGATGATCTTCCATCTCGGCATGAGCGGGCGCTGGCGGATCGACCCGGCTGTGCCTGACCCCCATGATCACCTGCTGCTGGAGACAGCGGATCACCGCTTCGCCCTGTGCGATCCGCGCCGCTTTGGGTCGGTCGATCTGGTCCGGACCGATGCGCTCGACACCTGGCCGCAATTCGCCGCGCTCGGCCCCGAGCCGCTGGGGCCGGGGCTGACCGCAGCGCATCTGAAAGCCGCGCTCAAGGGCAAGACCCAGTCGATCAAGCTTTGCCTGCTCGACCAGCGGATCGTCGCCGGGCTGGGCAATATCTATGTGTGCGAGGCGTTGTGGCGCACGGGCATCCGCCCCACCAAGCCTGCAGGCAAGCTCACCGGGCCGCAGCTCGCGCGGCTGGTGCCGGCAATCCACGAAGTGCTCGAAGCCTCGATCCGGGACGGGGGTTCGAGCCTGCGTGACTATGCCCGGCCCGATGGTGAGCTCGGATATTTCGCCAGCTCCTTCGCCGTCTATGGCCGCGAAGGCGAAGCCTGCCACCGCGATGATGGCGGGGTGATCCGCCGCATCGCGCAAGGCGGGCGCAGCACGTGGTTTTGCCCGGTCTGCCAGAAGTAAGGGAGAATCGTTGACCTTGCAGCGCTTCGCGCCTATGCGCGCGTCTTTCTGGCGCTCAGGCCTTGTGCTCACGCGCCCCCTTTCGAGCCAACCAACACAGTTTTCCCGGCCGTCTCAAGCGGCCTGAACCCAACGCGAGACAGACACGAATTATGGCCAATACGCCGCAAGCCAAGAAGCGCATCATTCGCAACGCCAACCGCGCCGCCATCAATGGTGCGCGCGTCAGCCGCATCCGCAGCTTTATCAAGAAGGTCGAAGCCGCCTGTGAAGCGGGTGACAAGGACGCAGCTGCCGCTGCACTCAAGGCTGCGCAGCCGGAAATGGCGCGCGGCGTGGCGCGCGGCGTGATGCACAAGAACACCGTGGCTCGCAAATTGTCGCGCCTGACGCGGCGAGTCGCCACGCTCTGATTCGTTTTTTGCTGATCCCACTGCTCGCGTTTGAGGCGCGAAAGGGGGGTTTCGGGGGCTACCCCGCCAGACGGGCCGCTCTCTTTGAGCGCGGCCCGTTTCGTTTGTGACAATTTAGACGGCGTGAGCCTGCGAAAATGTCAGGATTCCTCGCGATTCGCTTGTCCAGAAGCCCTGTTTTTCAGTAAACTCATAAGGTTAAACGCAAGTCTGCGGGTCAGCGGCGAGTCAACAAGAATATTTCATTTTTTTTAAACTGGTGCCCCTTGCGCAAACTGCCGTGGCGTTCTCTAGTCTGACTGCGCTCGGTGCTGGACATGCTGAGTGACTTTGCAAACTGGCCGATGGGTGAGGACCTTGGAATTACCATTCCACGGGGGGAAAGGCATTGTCTGTCGTTCAATCGGAAAAAATTGTCTGCGAGCCGTCGCGCTTGTGAGACAGTGCGTAACTTGGGGATGAGATTGTGCACAGGACCGACAAGGCGCGGGCGAGTGGCCGCCACAGTGACGAACATTTAATGGAAGACTCTGAAGCCGTAAATCTAGCCGCCGACTGGGCCGATATCAGTCAGGGACTGCGCAAAGACCTTGGGCACCAACTGCACAGCCAGTGGATCAAGCCGATCCAGATTGGTCTGTTGAACCGTGAATGCGGCACGCTTGATCTCTACCTGCCAACGGAATTTTCGGCCAATTGGGTGCGCGATCGCTTTCATGATCGGCTCCAGCTGGCCTGGAGCATTGCCCGTAGCGAAGTGCGCAAGGTCAATGTTATCGTCCACCCCGGACGTCGCCAGCTCCCCGAGCTGCGCCTCGATGATGGCCGCCGCCCTGCCAATGATGGTGCGAGCGCGCTGGCGATGGCAGCGGGCGCGCTGGGCGATGCCACCTTTACCTCATCGGTCGGGCTTGATCCTTCGCTGACCTTTACGGCGTTCATCACGGGCGAGGCCAATATTCTGGCGTGCAACGCGGCGCTGCGCATGGCAGCGCTCGAACAGCCGCAGTTTTCACCGCTTTATCTGAAAGCGGCGACCGGACAGGGCAAGACGCACCTGCTTCACGCGATTGGGCACGGCTACCTCCACGCCCATCCGCGCGCGCGCATCTTCTACTGCTCGGCCGAGCGCTTCATGGTCGAATTCGTGCAGGCGCTGAAATCGAGCCAGACGATCGAGTTCAAGGCGCGCCTGCGCAGCTTTGACCTGTTGTTGGTGGACGATATCCAGTTCATCATCGGCAAGGCGAGCGCGCAGGAAGAGCTGCTCTACACGATCGACGCGCTGTTGGCCGAGGGCAAGCGGCTGGTGTTTGCTGCTGACCGTGCGCCTCAGGCGCTCGACGGAGTAGAGCCGCGCCTTTTGAGCCGCCTCTCGATGGGTCTGGTCGCCGACATTCAGCCTGCTGATATCGAACTGCGCAAGAAGATCCTCGTCAGCAAACTGACGCGCTTTGCCCCGCTTTCGGTGCCCGAGGACGTCGTCGACTTCCTCGCCCGCACCATTACCCGCAACGTGCGCGAGCTGGTGGGCGGTCTCAACAAGCTGATCGCCTATGCGCAGCTGACCGGTCAGGAAGTCTCGCTCCAGCTTGCCGAAGAGCAGCTGACCGATATTCTGTCGGCCAATCGTCGGCGGATCACTATCGACGAGATCCAGCGCACCGTGTGCCAGTTCTACCGGATTGACCGGGCCGAGATGAGCTCCAAGCGTCGGGCGCGCGCCGTGGTGCGGCCCCGGCAGGTGGCCATGTATCTCTCCAAGGTGCTCACCCCCCGCTCCTATCCCGAAATCGGGCGCAAGTTCGGCGGGCGCGATCACTCGACCGTAATCCATGCCGTCCGGCTGATCGAGGACCTGCGCCAGCGCGATGCCGATATGGACGGCGACGTGCGCAGCCTGCTGAGGCAGCTGGAGAGCTGATTCTCACCCTATCCCGACACCCGTCCCGGCCACAGGACCGGGAATGGGTGCGGGGAGCGAGTCCTGCCAGCGTGCCGGTGCGTCGCAGCGGGGTGGATCATGAATATGCCCCCAGTTTACCAACCGCCTTTCGACAGGCTGATCCACAGGCCTGTCGACAGGCTGCGCACAGGTTGTAAACAGCCTGTCCATGCCTTCTGCACCGCCTTCTCCCGAGCCCGTTGATCTGCCCGGCAGCTGGCTTGCCGCGCTGGTGCGCGGCGTAAAGGGCCACTGCCCGCGCTGCGGCGAGGCCCGGTTGTTCACCAAGTGGCTCAAGCCGGTGGCGACCTGTCCGCACTGCCAGCAGGACTGGTCGGTGCAGCAGGCCGATGATTTTCCCGCCTATATCGGCATCTTCGTGGTCGGCCACCTGCTCGCACCGGTCGTGATCGCGATGATCGGCACCTTCGGGATGAGCGCATGGCTTACCCTTGCGATCATCCTGCCAGTGGCCGTGATGATGCTGCTCGTCATGCTCCAGCCAACCAAAGGCGCGGTGATCGCTTTCCTGTGGTGGCACGGGATCGGCGCTTTCCGGCAGGAACGCAAATGAACCTGTCATCTGCCCGGCTCGACCGCTTTGCCCGCCATATCGTCATCCCCGAAGTCGGCGGCGCGGGGCAAGTGCGGCTGGCAGCGGCCCGTGTGGCGGTGATCGGGTTGGGCGGGATCGGCAGCCCCGCGCTCCAATATCTCGCCGCGAGCGGGATCGGGCGGCTCGCGCTGGTCGATAATGATGTGGTCGATGTCTCCAACCTCCAGCGCCAGACGATCTTTACGGCCCGCGATGTCGGGCACGGCAAAGCGGTTTCGGCGCGGCGCTGGCTCGCCAATTTCGACGATGCCTTGCAGGTCGATGTGTCCGATGCGCGGATCACGCCCGCCAACGCTGCAAGCCTCATCGCGGGCGCTGATCTGGTGCTCGACGGGACCGACAATTTCGCCACCCGCCTTGCCGTCTCGGATGCCTGTGTGGCGGCGGGGATACCCCTGCTTTCGGCGGCGGTGGGCCGGTTTCAGGGCCAGGTCGGGGCCTTTGCCGGGCATCTGCCGGGGGAGGCTTGCTACCGCTGCTTCGTTGGCGATGCCTTCGATGCCGAGGACTGCGACACCTGCGCCGATGACGGGATGCTGGGAGCGATGGCGGGCTGGGTCGGCAGCTTTGCCGCGATGCAAGCGATCAAGGTGTTGCTCCGCGGCGTGAGCAGCTTAGGCGAGCCCGGCTGGGGCCGCCTCCACATCCTCGACGGGCTGGAACCGGGGATGCGCACCATCCGGATCCCCAAGGACCCGGCCTGCAAGGGATGCGGATCAACCGCCTAGCACCTCCTCCACCCATTGCGGCACCAGCACACTGGCCGGGCCGAGCCGGGTTTCGTGGAACAGGCGCGAGCCTTCGCTTGGGTCAAGATTGAGTTCGAGCGTGCGTGCGCCGCTCGCCCGTGCCTCCTGCACAAAGCCTGCCGCAGGATAGACCGCGCCCGAGGTGCCAATGCTCACGAACAGGTCGCAGGTCTCAAGCGCCTGATAGATCCGTCCCATCTGGTAGGGCATCTCGCCCAACCACACGACATCGGGGCGCAGGGTCGGCGCACGGCAGACGGGGCATGGGGGGCGCTCGATCATGGTGCCGAGCCACGGTGAGCGCATCTCGCAGGCGGTGCACAGCGCGCTCTTCAGTTCGCCATGCATATGCAGCACCCGGGCAGAGCCACCGCGTTCGTGCAAGTCGTCGACGTTCTGTGTGACCAGCAGCAGATCGCCCCGGAATTCGCGCTCGAGCCGGGCAAGGGCCTGATGCGCGGGGTTGGGCGCGACGTTTGCCAAGGCTGCACGGCGCATGTCGTAGAAATTGAGCACCAGGTCGGGGTTGCGCGCGAAACCTTCGGGCGTGGCGACGTCCTCCACCCGGTGCTGCTCCCACAGGCCCCCCGCTGACCGGAAGGTATCGATCCCGCTCTCGGCCGAAATCCCTGCTCCGGTGAGGACGACGATACTGCGCAGTGTGCTCATAACCCCTTCCGTTCGGGCTGAGCTTGTCGAAGCCCTGCCCTTTCTTCAAAGGACGTAGAAGGAAAAGCAGTCCTTCTACAAGCTCAGGACGAACGGGGAATTATCATGGCGCTGCAATTCGGGGTGATCGGGCACAAGGGCCGCATGGGGCAGGCGCTGGAGGCTGCGATTGCTGACGCCGGGCACCGCTTGTGCGTGGGGGTGGACGAAGGGGGGCATATCGGCCCTCATGCGATGCAGTGCGATATATTGGTCGATTTCTCGGCGCCCGATGCGCTCGCCGCCAGTCTTCGCGCGGCAAGCCAAGCAGGCAAGCCGATCGTGGTCGGCACCACCGGGCTCGAAGACGCGCATTTCACCATGCTCACTGAAGCCGCGCGCACTGTGCCGGTGCTGCAATCAGGCAATTTCTCGCTCGGCGTGACGCTCATGGCCCATCTGGTGCGCGAGGCGGCGGCGCGGTTGGGACCCGATTGGGATATCGAGGTGCTGGAGATGCACCACCGCATGAAGGTCGACGCGCCCTCGGGCACCGCCAAGCTGCTTGGCGAGGCGGCAGCGGCGGGGCGGGGGATTGCGCTTAGCGACAATATGGAAAGTGGCCGCCACGGCATGACCGGCGCGCGCGCGGCGGGCGCCATCGGTTTTGCCACCTTGCGCGGCGGCACGGTCGCGGGCGAACATGCGGTGATCTTTGCTGGCAGCGAGGAACGCCTCACATTCTCGCATTCCGCGGAGAACCGCATGATCTTCGCGCGCGGCGCGGTGCGGGGGGCGGAATGGCTGAGCGGCAAGCCCGCTGGGCGCTACACCATGAACGAGGTGCTGGGGCTGTGACGCTTGACCCTCGCGGCGCGCAGTGTATTGCGCAAGCAATACACTAAGGATCGTTCCCAATGACAATCGCCCTTACCCCCGCGCAGGAAGCCGCACGGCTGGTCGATTCCATCGGCCCGGAGGCGCTCGCCAAGGCCGCCGCCTACACCTCCGGCAACCACTGGCTGCTGTTGCTCAATGTCGGCGTGTCGCTGCTGGTCGCGCTGATCATGGTGCGCCTCAAGCTGCTCGATCGGATCACCGCGCGCTTTGCCAAGCCCCAGGGTTTCCTCGCGACCTTTACGGTGAGCGCGGCGTTTCTGCTGATCTCGACCATCGTCGCCCTGCCGTGGACGCTCTACACCGATTGGCAGCGCGAGCGCAGCTACGGCCTGTCGAGCCAGCCGCTCGGCGACTCCCTCAGCCAGCTCGCGCTGAGCGAGGTAATCGGGATGGTGCTGGGAGGGCTGTTTCTGGTCGGGGTCTATGCTCTGATCCGCAAGACCGGCCAGCGCTGGTGGCTATGGAGCGGCGGATTTGCGGGCGTTGTCACGCTGGTAGGGCTGCTCGCCGGACCAAGCTTGATTGAGCCGCTGTTCAATGAATACAAGCCCGTGCCGCCGGGCGAGGTGCGCGCCGCGCTGGAGCAGATCGCGGATGATGTTGCGATCCCGCATGACCGCATCTTCATGTTTGACGGATCGCGCCAGTCAGACCGTTTCACCGCCAATGTCTCAGGGCTCGGCCCCAGCGCGCGGATCGCGATTTCCGATGTGGCGCTGAAAGAGGCTTCGCTCGACGAAGTGCGCGCGGTGACCGGGCACGAGGCGGGGCATTACAAGCTTGGCCACGTGTGGCGCTACGTTGTCATCTTCCCGCTGCTGGCGATGGTGTTCTTCTACCTCCTCAACCGGTTGTTTGCGCCTACCGCGCGGCTGCTGGGGAGCGACGCGCGGCTGGACGAAGCGCGCGGGCTGCCGGTGTTT
>JBJTTE010000360.1:0-6476 GCA_046080005.1 Erythrobacter sp. | reverse complement strand
GCCAATAAGGTTGATCCCATCGCTGATGCGGAGGTGGTCGAGACCGAGCTGATGCTGGCCGATCTCGAAAGCCTCGAGAAGCGCGTGCCCGCCGCCGCCAAGCGGGCGACAGGGGGTGACAAGGAAGCCAAGGCGATGGCTGCCGTCTTGGGTCAGGCGCTCGCGTTGCTACTCGAAGGCAAGCCTGCACGTCTGACTGAGCCGAACGAAGACGAAGAGGCACGGCTGTTCCGGCAGGCGCAATTGCTCACCGCAAAACCGGTGCTCTATGTCTGCAACGTCGCTGAAGAAAACGCTGCTGAAGGCAATGCGCTCTCGGCCAAGGTGTTTGCCAAGGCCGCCGCCGAGGGCGCTGAGGCGGTGGTCGTCTCCGCCGCGATCGAGGCCGAGCTGGTCGCCATGCCAGCCCAAGACCGGGGCGAATTCTTGGAGGCTCTCGGCCTCACCGAAAGCGGCCTCGCCCGGGTGATCCGCGCCGGATATAAGCTGCTTGGCCTCAAGACCTTCTTCACCGCCGGACCCAAGGAAGCACGCGCCTGGACTTTCCCTGACGGTGCCAAGGCCCCGCAGGCAGCTGGCGAGATCCATAGCGACTTTGAGCGCGGCTTTATCCGCGCTGAGACGATTGCCTATGACGACTATGTGACACTGTCGGGCGAAGCGGGCGCAAAGGAAGCGGGCAAGCTGCGGCAGGAAGGCAAGGAATACGTCGTGCAGGACGGCGACGTACTCCTGTTCAAGTTCAATGTTTGATCCTGACGGCGCCTGACCCGCGGCCCGCGACTGGATAATCAGGTGCCAAGTTAGTCGGTAAGCCTAGCACATTTGCGCGAACCGAGCCCCCTAACGTCCTCTTGTACTCACATCTCAATGTGCTAGATGTGAAGCATGAGCACATCAGTTATCACACAGGTTCGCGAACTTGTCACATCAGGCACCATGACACGCGCCGGCCTTGCCCGCGCCGCTGGGCTCCATGCCAATACTCTGCGCGATTGCACCGAGGACACGTGGAACCCCACGGCTGAGACCCTCGCCAAGCTCGAAGCCTTCCTCCTCGCCAACAATGACCGGCCCGTGCTGGCCACGGTCGAGGAAATCATCGACGAGGCGCGCAATGGTCGCATGTATATCCTTGTGGATGATGAAGATCGGGAGAACGAAGGCGATCTTATCATCCCAGCGCAAATGGCCACCCCGCTGGCCATCAATTTCATGGCGATGCATGGCCGCGGGCTTATCTGCCTCGCACTTACCAAGGACCGCGTCGAGCACCTCGGCCTGCAACCGATGAGCCGCAACAACAAGGAATCGATGCAGACCGCCTTCACCATCTCGATCGAGGCGAAGGAAGGCGTGACCACCGGCATATCTGCGGCTGACCGCGCGCGGACCATTTCGGTCGCGATCGATGCGGCCAAGGGCGCAGATGATCTTGTCACGCCTGGCCATGTGTTCCCGCTCACCGCCCGCGATGGGGGCACGCTAGTGCGCGCCGGACATACCGAGGCAGCGGTTGATATCTCGCGGCTGGCTGGGCTCAATCCTTCGGGCGTGATCTGCGAGATCATGAACGAGGACGGGAGCATGGCCCGTCTCGATGACCTCATTACTTTTGCCCGCAAGCATGATCTCAAGATCGGCACGATCCGCGATCTGATCGCCTACCGAATGCGCAATGATCACCTTGTCGAACGCCTGAACGAACGCGCCTTCACCTCCGATTACGGTGGCCAATGGCGCATGATCACCTACCGCGACCGGGTGGCGGGCAGCGAGGCCTATGTCCTTCAAAAGGGCCACATCATCCCCGGCGAACCCACCCTCGCCCGAGTCCATCCAATCTCGGTGTTCGATGACGTGCTGGGCCAGCCCGGCCCGCGCAAACGCACGCTCCAGCGCGCTATGCAGGCGATCGGTGATCATGGTTCGGGCGTGATTGTCATTCTGACCGTGCGCGTCGGCGCGGGCGCGTGGCAGCCGGGCGAAGAGCAACGCACGATTGGCATCGGTTCCCAAATCCTCGCCGATCTCGGTGTGTCGGAGATGGTCCTGCTGTCGAACAGCCGTCCTGATCTGGTCGCGCTCGAAGGCTACGGCCTGACCATCACTGACTTTCACCCCATTCCGGAGTAGACCCTCCATGTCTGACATTCTTATCGTGGAAGCGCGCTTCTACGCCCACCTCAATGATATGCTGGTCGCTGGCGCCCGCGCTGCTTTGGAGGCGCAGGGGCACACAGTCGAAGTGCTGACGGTTCCGGGTGCGCTCGAAATCCCCGGGGCCATCGCGCTTGCGGCCGAGAGCGATCGTTATGATGCCTTTGTCGCCATCGGCGTCGTCATCCGCGGCGAAACATACCACTTCGAAATCGTCGCCGGCGAAAGCGCGCGTGCCATCATGGCCTTGACAATGGACGGGATTGCGATTGGCAATGGCATTCTGACGGTCGAGAACGAAGCGCAGGCGCTCGTCCGCGCAGACCCTGCCCAAAAGGACAAGGGCGGCGAAGCGGCCAAGGCCGCGCTCGCGCTGCTAGCCTTGCAGAACCGCTTCGGTTGACCTTTGGCAGAGGACCTGTCCCATTGCGAGCAGACCACTGCGCTACGTAGTTTCCCCATGTAGATTTTCGTAAGCCATTCACGCGATATCCGATCAGCTTCTGCTGTCGCTCAATGGTCGCTCGGGCTAGCAGAGCCACTGCGTTTGAATGGGATATAGTCTTGGAAAATTCCCCCACTGCCGCGCCGGGCACCAACGGCGTTGGCCCCAGCCTTGCGGCACTCGAAGACCAACGCGAAGCCCTCGACCGGATCGGCGTCCATATTGCGGCGGCGCATCTTGATGCGGCGATCCAGCAGTTGCGGCTCGATCAGGCGCGGCGCTAGAGCATTGGCACCTGCAAAAGAGCGTCCCGCGTATTAACCTTTAAAGCCATTGCCAGCCTCTGCGCGTATTATGCGGGTCAGAGCACGCCGGTTTCAGGTGGGACCGGCTGCAAGCCTGGGGCAGGTCGATAGGCGACATGAGAAGCGAGGCGGGAAGGCATACCGAGGGCGAACGCTCGGACGCGGCGACTGCGTCGCCGAACCCTTTGGCGGACGAGCTGATGGCCATTGCCTTGCGGCTCCGCGAGGCAGCAGAAGGACCTGGCAACTCCGCTGCACTGACTGATCAGCGCGTGCAGTCTCCGCCGCGCAATCACCTTGCTCTCGCCCGCAAGGCCTATGCCCTGCGGCGCAAGCGGGAGGCAATTTTCGGCAATCCCGATCTCTTCGGAGAGCCCGCGTGGGACATCCTGCTCGATCTGTTCATCGCCCAGAGCGAAGGCAAGACTGTATCGGTCTCAAGCGCCTGTATCGGCTCAGCTACTCCGCCGACCACTGGGCTGCGCTGGCTCGGGGTGCTCGGCGATGAAGGCCTGATCGTGCGCGAAAATGATCCGGCGGACAATCGCCGCGTGCTTGTCCGCCTCACGCAGACCGGAACAGCGGCTATGGTACGCTTCTTTTCAGCGGTCGATTAGGCCCCCCGACTAAGCTCGCGCGCCAAAACAGCCCCTGCCCGCATAGGCGGCGCTGTCACCCAGCTCTTCTTCGATGCGGATCAGCTGGTTATACTTGGCCAACCGGTCCGATCGTGCGAGCGAGCCGGTTTTGATCTGCCCGCAATTGGTGGCCACTGCGAGGTCTGCGATGGTCGCGTCCTCGGTCTCGCCCGACCGGTGGCTCATCACGCAGGTGTAACGGGCGCGGTGTGCCATATCGACCGCGGCGAGAGTTTCGGTAAGGGTTCCGATCTGGTTGACCTTGACCAGCAGCGAATTGGCGAGGCCGCGTGCGATCCCGTCGGATAGGCGTGCAGGATTGGTGACAAACAGGTCATCGCCCACCAGTTGCACGCCGGTGCCCAGCTTCGCGGTCAGCGCGGCCCAGCCTTCAAAATCATCCTCGCTCATCCCGTCCTCGATCGAGCGGATCGGATATTCGCCGCAGAGCTTGGCGAGGTAATCGGCCATTTCGTGCGGGTTGAGGCTCAGCCCCTCGCCCGAGATTTCGTACTTCCCGCCCTTGAAAAACTCGGTCGCAGCGCAGTCGAGCGCGAGCACGATGTCCTCGCCTGGGGTGAACCCTGCCTTGGCAATACTTTCCATGATGAAGTCTAACGCGGCGCGGGTGCTGGCCAAATCGGGGGCAAACCCGCCTTCATCGCCGACGCTGGTGGCAAGACCCTTCTGTGCCAAGCCCTTCTTGAGGGTGTGGAACACCTCCGCACCCCAGCGCACGGCCTCGGCAATTGAGTCCGCGCCGACGGGCATGATCATGAATTCCTGGATATCGATGGGGTTGTCGGCATGCTCGCCGCCGTTGATGATATTCATCATCGGCACCGGGAGCATGTGGGCCGAAACGCCCCCGAGATAGGAATAGAGCGGCAATCCGCGCGCATTGGCCGCCGCCTTGGCAACCGCGAGCGAGGTGCCGAGGATCGCGTTGGCGCCTAGCTGCGCCTTGTTCGGTGTGTCGTCGAGTGCGATCAGTGCAAGATCGATGTCGCGCTGGTCTTCGGCATCGAAATTCCCGATCAGCAGCTCGCGGATCTCGCTGTTGACTGCCTCGACGGCCTTCAGCACGCCCTTGCCAAGATAGCGTGTGCTATCCCCGTCGCGCAGCTCGACTGCCTCATGCGCGCCGGTTGATGCGCCCGAGGGCACCGCTGCACGGCCGAAGCTACCATCGTCGAGCAGCACATCGACCTCAACGGTCGGATTACCGCGACTATCAAGGATTTCGCGGCCATGCAGGTCGATGATGGCGGTCATGTTTGGCTCCGAGTTTAATGTGGTTTAGGTTGTTAAGACACTCGCAGGCTATGCTAATGGGAACGGAACGATTCTGGTGTGACGATTCCGGTCCCTGCCGCCAGTGTGTCGTCCCTATGCGCGGGACATCGCCTGCGCAAGCGGGTGGCACCTACCGGGCAAGAGCTGCTGGACAATCCGCCGAGAAGCACAAGGAGCACCGAGATGGCAGACACCACCCCGACCAAGAAGACCCCGGCCAAATCGGTCAAGGGGGCGACTTCGAGAGCAAAAGGGCCAACCAAGGCCGCTCCGCGCAAGACCGGCGCAGCAGCGCATGGGGAAGATGCCGCTCCGATCCCGGCGCCGAGCGTAGCGCCTTTCGAGCCGGTGGCAGAGGCAAAGAGCCGCTTCAATGCCGCGCTTGAAGAAGCCAAAGCCGGTGCGGCCGCGCTGCGCGTCGAGGCTGAGAACCGTCTGAGCACGGTCGGTGGGCAGGCCAAGGGCAAAGGCACTGACTTGGTGGCCGAAGCCAAGACCTATGGCGAGCAGGCCTTGGGCAAGGCGGGTGAACTCGCGGTTGAGGGCAAACAGGTCGCGACAGACGCGATTGCCTCGCTCGGCAAGGTGGTGAGCGAGAGTGCCCCACAGATCGATGAAAAGCTTGGCGAAAGATATGGCGACTATGCCCGCAAGGCCGCGCGCAGCCTTCAGGAAACCTCGGCCAAGCTCGAAGCCAAGAGCGTCGAGGAACTCGGCGAGGATGCCCGGACGATGGTGCGCAAGAGCCCCGGAGTCGCGGTGGGGGTGGCTGCGGTGTTCGGCTTCTTCCTGGCAAGAATGCTGCGCGGGAAGCGGCGCTGATCTGCGTCTGAAGGCCAAGCCTATGCATGACAGCAATTCCGGCATTGCAGGGCCGCCCTCAGCTTCGCAGGAGGATGCGGCGCTGACGGACTGGCAGCCGTCCGAGCCGCCCACCTCGGACGAGACTGTCAACCATTTCAGCGCGTTACGCGATGATCTTACCGCCTTGGTCGAGGATGCGCGCACCTATACCCAGGCTGAAATCGCCTTTCAGAAGACCCGTGCCAGCCTTGCGGGCAAGCACGGCGCGCGCTCCGTCGTTGCGCTGATTCTGGCGCTGGTGCTGCTCAACATTGCGCTGATAGCGCTCGCGGTGGGCGCGGTGATTGCGCTTGCCCCATTGGTGACGATCTGGGGTGCGATCGCCATTGTCGTCGGCATCTTGCTGGCCGGAGTGGCTGCGCTGGTGGGCATGGCACTCGGAGATGGCCGGAAGGTGGGCGCGATGTTCAGCGCGGACAAAGACATATGACCCGCCTGGATAACCGCTTCATCGAGGACCGACAGCTGCGCGATGCGGCCCGCGCAGTCCTTGCCGATGATATCGAGCACCTGCGCGCCAGCCTCGCCGAGCACGGGGTTGCTGCGCGTGTATCCTCAGGCGTCACTGCCACGATTTCATCGCGCATCCGCAACGGCGCGCGCGACGCAATGGCGCAGGCCCGCGACCAAGCGGGCGAACACAAAGGTGTGATGGCGCTGCTGGTCGGGGCGCTCTTCCTGTTCTTCTCACGCGGAATCATTCTTGAATGGTTCGAGGAACTTACAGCGGCAGGTGAGGATGAAATCAGCGATGCCGAAGTCCCGCCG
>JBJTTE010000359.1:0-7302 GCA_046080005.1 Erythrobacter sp. | reverse complement strand
GTAAAGCGAAGAAGGAAGATGGCTTCGGCTATCAGGATACGCCGGTGAAGGAGGGCACAGCCAAGACGGGGCTAGTGCTCGATGAATATCTGACGTTCCATGCCGACAAGCTCGGGGAGGCGATTGCGCTGTTTATCAAGGGTCGCAAGCCCTTCGTGGCGCGGGAAAACCCCGATTACGATGGTTACAATGACTATGACCAGCTTATGCGTCTCGAAGAATGGCTGGTGCGCCTTACGGGCAAGGATGCCGAAGCATGAGCGGGGGCAACGGACTCGTCTTCCCACTGGCTGACAACCAGCTGAAGGCAGCCGATCCAGACGATAATGTCTGGCTTTCCGCCTCGGCGGGAACGGGCAAGACGCAGGTGCTGTCCGCCCGCGTGCTGCGGCTGCTGCTGCGCGAGGACGTTACACCATCGCAGATCCTGTGTCTGACCTTCACCAAGGCGGGCGCGGCGGAGATGGCGAACCGCATTAACGCCGTGCTGGCGGGCTGGGTGCGGCTCGACGCCGTAAGCCTTGCCAGAGAGCTTGGGTATCTCGGTGCGGATATTGATCCGACAACGCAGGACCGCGCACGCAGCCTGTTTGCCAGCGTCCTCGATTGCCCGGGCGGGGGTCTGAGGATCGACACGATCCACGCCTTCGCGCAGTTCCTGATCGGCAATTTCCCTGAGGAAGCGGGGCTGGCACCGGGCACGCGCGTAATGGACGAGCGGAGCCGCGAGTTGCTTGCGCGCGAGGTGCTGACCGACCTGTTCGAGGAAGCCGAGCGTACACAGGATCAACGGGTGCTGGGCGGGCTGCGCGATTTCACGACCCGCAAAGAACCCGCCGCGCTTCACACTTGGCTGATGCGCGCTGCCGATGCGCAGGACATGTGGGAAGGGCCCGGCAGCTGGCAATCACCGATGGACGGACGGGTCCGCCAAACCCTTGGGATGCCCGCCGATGCTGACGAGGCCTGGGCCGCCGAGCCGCTGCATCCCGATCTGTTTCCCGACGGCACATTGGCCCTCATGCTGCCTGCGCTCGATGCTTGGAAGGCCAAGACTGGCGAGGAATCCGCTGCCTTTATCCGGCACTGGTTGACCCTTGCACCGGCTGCGCGTGTCGAAGCTGCGGCGCAGTTCCGCAAGACCATTCTCAAGGCTGATGGCGAGCCGCGCAAGATGGACGGAGCGGCCAAGATCGATCCGAGCTTGCCGCAAGGGCAGGAATTGATCGCCTCGGCGGTGCGGGCCTTCGAGGAGCGCCGCTCCCTGCTCACCACCGCCGCAATCGTCACATCGGCGCTTGAAATCGGGCGCGCCTTCGCGGTGCGCTGGGAAGCGAGGAAGGCACGCGAAGGCCTGCTCGATTTCTCAGACCTGATCCGCAAGGCCGCCGCGCTGCTGGGCCAATCAGAGGCTGCCGACTGGATTCGCTACAAGCTCGATCGCCACTTCGATCACATCCTGATCGACGAGGCCCAGGACACCAATCAGAGCCAGTGGGACATCGTCGAGGCACTGATCGACGACTTTTTCAGCGGCGAGGGCGCGCGCGGTGACAAACTGCGCACCGTCTTCACCGTGGGCGATTACAAGCAGGCGATCTTTGGCTTTCAGGGTACCAGTCCGGAGGAGTTCGCCCGCGCCAAGGAGCGCATTCATGCGCGCATCCTTGCAGCGCAGGAGGGTATTCGCGCGGGCCTGGTCAACCGCCGTGCGCCGAGGTGGGAGGACCTTGATCTGGGCCAGTCATTCCGCAGCGCCAATATCGTCCTCGGTTTCGTCAACCGGATGATTGAGAGCTTCGGCTTTGCTGAATTCGGCCTCGACCGCGCGCCTGCGGAACACAAGGGCGCCGAACGCCCGGGGCTCGTGACGCTGTGGCCGCCGGTGGTGCCCGAAAGAGCTGAGGGCGAGAATGAGGATGAGGAACCCGATGAGACAGAGCGCGACTGGCTCCCGCGTCACGACACGCTGCTCGCCGAGAAAATTGCCCAGCAGGTGCACCGCTGGGTCGTGAGCGGGGCTGAGCCGTTCGTCTTGGCCAAGGGAACCCGCCGACACGCTGGCCCGGGCGACATCATGGTCTTGGTGCAGAAGCGCAGGGAACTCGCCGCACAGATCGTCGCCAAGCTCTATGCCAAGGGTGTGCCCGTGGCCGGGGTTGACCGGCTGTGGCTGGGCGCGCCGCTGGCCGTGCGTGATGTGCTCGCCGCTCTGCGCTTTGCCGCACAACCTCAGGATGACCTCAGTCTTGCAAATCTGCTTGCCTCTCCGCTGATCGGGTGGACTCAGGATGACATTCTCGCGCATGTTCCGCGCGCGGCGCGGCAGCGTCTGTGGGATCATCTGCGCCGCGCCGATGCACCCTCGCTGGTGCTTCAGACCGCCGATCGGCTGCGCGACTTGCTGCGCCGGGCCGACTACCAAACCCCGCAGGCACTGATTGCATGGCTGCTCACCGGGCCGTGGCAGGGCCGGGCGCAGCTCGTCGCCCGGCTTGGTGCGGAGGCCAATGATCCGCTCGATGAACTGATCAACGCGGCCTTTGCCTATGAGGCCGAACACTGGCCAAGCCTTGCCGGGTTCATTGCGTGGTTCGATGCCGGAACAGGTGACATCAAGCGCGATGCCGACAGTGCCAGCGGTCAGGTGCGCGTGATGACGGTCCATGGCTCCAAGGGGCTTCAAGCGCCGATTGTGATCCTTGCCGATGCCACCGGTGCGCCGGGCGATCCGGGTGATCTGACGCTTCTGGATGATCCGCACGGGTTTGATCCCGACCGTCGGCGCAAGATGCCGCTGCCGCCGCTGGGCAAGGACGAGAAGCGGGGCAGGATCGCCGAAGCGGCCGCCGCCAAGGAAGCTGCCGCACTGCAAGAGCACTGGCGGCTGCTCTACGTCGCGCTGACCCGCGCTGAAGAGGCATTGTTCATTGGTGGTTCGCTCAACAAGAACGAGGCGAAGAAGGGCATCCCCCACGAAAAGAGCTGGTATGCGCGCCTCGCGCCGCTGTTTGAAAGCGAGCCGATCAATGATCCGATCTGGCCGTGGCGCAAGGAATGGGGTGATCGCGCCGACCCATTGGTGCTCGAGCATGCTGATGCGGAAAGCAGGGAAGCACCAGCTGTACTGCCGCGTTGGACGACCACCCCGATCGGCCCAGAACCGAGCCCACCGCGCCCGCTGGCGCCCTCTTCAGCGGGCGAAGAGGCGGGATCGGAGCCACCGCTGGCCTCCGGGGTTGCGGGCGAGGCTGCGCGGCGCGGCAGCCTGATCCATGCACTGCTTGAGCGCCTACCAGACGTCGATCAGGCAGATCGTCCAGAAGCCGCACGGCGTTGGCTGGCTAGGCAGGCAGGCGAGCTTTCTGACGACTGGCGTGAGGAGGTGTTGGCGGCTGCGCTTGGCGTCCTCAATCATCCCGATTTCGCACCGATCTTCTCTTCTGCTGCGCTCGCCGAAGTCCCCCTTGCAGCGACGGTCGGCGGCGTGGTGGTTGCTGGCACAGCCGATCGCCTGCTGATCGAGGAGAAGCGCATAGCCGTGGTCGATTTCAAGACCACCCGCCGACCGCCTGCTAGTCTTGCAGAGATTCCGCCAGCGACACTCCGCCAGATGGCGGCCTATGTCGCTGTGCTGGAAGCGATCTATCCGCAGCATGAAGTGCGGGCCGGGGTGCTCTACACCCATACGCCGGTGCTGTTCGATCTGCCGCCCGCCATGCTCGACGCGCCCAAGCTCGCGTTGCAGACCCCGCAGCAAAGCTTCTCGCTCCTGGATATTGAGTGAATAGCGCTCGTGACTACATTGCACTCGTGTGACCGGCGCACCTATGGTCGTCGGCAAAGGAGATAAGACATGGCGACCGTCAATGTGACCGATGCGAGCTTTCAGGCCGATGTGCTGGACAGCGAGACACCCGTGCTGGTGGATTTCTGGGCCGACTGGTGTGGTCCGTGCAAGATGATTGCTCCGGCGCTCGAGGAAATCAGCGACGAGCTGGCTGGAAAGGTCGTGATCGCCAAGATGGACATCATGGAAAACACCGATACGCCAAGCCAGATCGGCGTGCAGTCGATCCCGCTGATGGTGCTCTACAAGAACGGCCAGCCGGTCGCGCAGAAGCTGGGCGCGGCGCCCAAAGGTGCGCTCAAGGCGTGGCTTGAGGGCGAACTTTAGGCTTCAAGCCAGCACGCGGCTGACAAATTCGTCCCAGATTGCCGGGCTTGATGCGCCGACAAGGCCAGGCTTGTCGTGCTGGTCAACCCGGTACTCGCTGCCATCCAAGCGCGCGGCCTTGCCGCCTGCCTCGTTCAGCCACAGCACGCCTGCGGCATGATCCCAAACCAGAGTACGCTTGAAGCTGGAGATGTCATTCTCGCCCAGCGCCAGGCGCGGATATTGCTCAGCAGCGCAGCGCGGGATGTCGACAAGCGTGTAGTAGGGGGCGAGCTTGGCATCGACCATCGCGGATTGTTCCGGCGTCAGGAAGATACGGCTTACGGCAGTGACGGGCGGGGTCTGGCCAGTGGTCCGCGCCACGATCTGCTCGCCGTTGACGAAGGCCCCGGTGCCGCGCCGCGCGTGGCAAAAGCGGTCCTTGAGCGGATCATAGATCCACCCCGCGACGGCCTCACCTGCATCGGCAAGCGCGATAATGATCCCGAAGGGTTCTTTGCCCTCGGCGAAATTGGCGGTCCCATCGAGTGGATCAATGATCCAGCACTGGCCCGAGAGGTGCCCTAGCACCGACTTGTCAGCGTGGACCGCCTCTTCACCCACCACCGCAACGCCTGGCGCGAGCTTGGTCAGCGCTTCGGTCAAAAAGGCCTCGATCTCGCGATCAACGATGGTCACGGGATCATCCGCACCCTTCATCTCGACCTCGTGATCGGCCAGCTGGCGAAAGCGCGGCAGCATTGAGCGCTGCGCGGCAAAGCGCATCAGATCGCGGATCTCGTCATCCAGCGCGCTCATGTCCGGTAATCCGCGTTGATTGCGATGTAGCCGTGGGTGAGGTCACAGGTCCACACGGTTGCACGGCCTTCGCCAATGCCGAGGTCGACCGCTACGTCGATATCCTCGCCCTTGAGATGTGCCGCCACTGGAGCTTCGTCATAGCCATCGACCGGCAGGCCGTTGCGCGCGGTCCAAACACCGCCGAAAGCAATCGACAAGCGGTCGCGGTCGGCAGGTTCGCCTGCCTTGCCGACCGCCATGACCACGCGGCCCCAATTGGCATCCTCGCCTGCAATCGCGGTCTTGACCAAAGGCGAGTTGGCGATTGACAGGCCGACGCGGCGCGCGCTGTCATTGCTTGCTGCGCCGCTGACACGGATGGTAATGAACTTGCACGCGCCCTCGCCATCACGCACCACCAGTTGCGCAAGGTTGCGACACACCTCTGTCAGCGCAGAGGCGAATGCGTCCGCACCGGGGCTGTCCCAGCTTTCGATCCGGGCATTGCCAGCTTTGCCGCTCGCAAACACCAGCACCGTGTCGCTGGTCGAGGTATCACCGTCGACAGTGATGCAGCTGAAGGTCTGGTGATTGGCGCGCTTCAATGCCGCCTGCAGGATGGCGGGAGCAACGTCGGCGTCGGTAAAGATATAGCCGAGCATGGTCGCCATATCGGGCGCGATCATGCCTGATCCCTTGATGATTCCGGCCAGCTCGACCCGGGTATCGCCGATCATCGCGCTCGCGCCTGCGCCCTTGGCGAAGGTATCGGTGGTGCCGATCGCCTTTGCTGCATCTTCCCAGCTGCAAGGCTCGGTGTTTAGCACAGCGTTCACCCCTGCGCGGGCCTTGTCCTTTGGCAGAGGCACGCCGATCACGCCGGTTGACGAGACAAATACCTGTTCACGCTCGCTGCCAATATGGGCGGCCACCTGATCCATGATCTGCTCCACCGCCTCACGCCCGCGATAGCCGGTAAAGGCATTGGAATTGCCCGCATTGCCGATCAGCGCGCGCGCATGGCCTTGCTTGACCGCCTCGCGCCCGAGTTCCACCTCCGAAGAGGCGCAGACGCTCTTGGTGAAGACTCCGGCAACGCTGGTGCCATTGGCGAGCTCTGCATAGGTCAGATCGCAGCGATCCCAGGCCTTGTAGTGCGCTCGCGCAACCCGCAGCGTGACGCCCGCAATCGCGGGCATGAGCGGGAAGGGGCGGGCGAGGGGCGAGCGTTCAATGTCCATGGGCCGCGCCTCTAGGCTGGGGCGGGGACCGCGTAAATCGGCAAATCAGGTCGACGAAACCGCAAGGATTGCCTAGTAAGACTGCATCATGACCCGGCGTTTTCTTGCTTTTCTGACCCTGTTGACCGGCCTCGTCGCCTTTGGCGGCACGGCGCAGGCGTCTTTGGCAGAGGCGCTGGCCTGCGGCTCCAGCATCGCTGCCGCCAGCGGGGACGAGAGCATCGCGGCTGAAAATGTCGCGGTGCAACCGGTGCCAAGCACGGTTCATGAAAGCCGCGAGGTCGAAGCGCCGGCCAGCCGCCCGGCTGCGCCCACTGCGCTGCGACTGCCGGTGCTGATGGGGATCGAACGCGCCTACGAATAGGCACGCGCTCGGATCTTTTCCCTGTGCTTTCTCGCGCGGCGGCCTTCTCGGGCAGCGCGCATGACCTTCATCACAATTGCGCAAGCCCGCCGGGCTGCTGAGCGCATCAAAGGTTCCCCTTCATGTTCAATAGTCTCGTCAAATCCGTCTTCGGCTTGTCCAACGACCGCTATATCAAGTCCGCGCGCAAGATTGTCGCCCAGATCAATTCGCTGGAGCCGCAAACCCAGGCGCTCTCGGATGAGGAACTGCAAGGCCAGACCGATAAGCTTCGCGCGCTGATCGACAGCGGTGCCAAGCTTGACGATGTCCTGCCCGAGGCCTTTGCCACGGTGCGCGAGGCCTCGGTTCGGGTGTTTGGCATGCGCCATTTTGATGTGCAGCTGATCGGCGGTCTCGTGCTCCATCGCGGCGAGATTTCCGAAATGCGCACCGGTGAGGGCAAGACGCTGATGGCGACCCTCGCGGTCTATCTCAACGCGCTTGAAGGAAAGGGCGTCCACGTCGTCACCGTCAATGATTACCTCGCCCGGCGTGACGCTGCCGAAATGGGGCGGCTCTACAATTGGCTTGGGCTGTCGGTCGGCGTGATCGTCCCCGGCATGCCCGAGGAGGACAAGCGCGACGCCTACGATGCAGAAATCACCTACGGCACCAACAACGAGTTCGGCTTCGACTACCTGCGCGACAACATGAAGCACGAGCGCAGCCAGATGGCGCAGCGCCCGTTCAACTTCGCG
>JBJTTE010000358.1:0-13627 GCA_046080005.1 Erythrobacter sp. | reverse complement strand
TTTCGAAGGCAATCAGCTTGGGCGTGTCGATATCGACGCTCGCCAGCAGTTCCTCGAGGTGGGCCACATCATTATGGCGGAACACCAGCTTCTTGCAGCCCGAATTGCGGATCCCTGCGATCATGCTCGCATGGTTCAGCTCGTCCGAGAAGATCACGCAGCCGGGCAGCAGCTTGGCCAGCGTCGAGAGCGTCGCATCATTCGATACATAGCCGCTGGTGAACAGCAGCGCGGTGTCCTTGCCGTGGAGGTCAGCCAGCTCGGCCTCGAGTTCGACGTGGAAATGCGTGTTGCCGCCAATATTGCGCGTGCCGCCTGAGCCCGCGCCGACATCGTGCAACGCGGCTTCCATCGCGCCGATCACCTTCGCGTGCTGACCCATGCAAAGATAGTCGTTCGAGCACCACACCGTAATCGGCTTCGGGCCATTATGGCCATGGAAGCAGCGCGCATTGGGATAGGCCCCCTTGTTGCGCATGATGTCGATAAAGACGCGGTAGCGGCCTTCCTCGTGCAGCCGGTCAATCGCCTGATCGAAGATCTGATCGTAATTCACTCGCGTCTCTTCAATGTCGCGGCCACCGGAGCGGGCGCTTGGTCCTGCGGTGCCGCTATGTCCGGGCTCAACGAGCCAGAGGGCGGTTGGTTTCGGCGATGTTTAAGGAGGGACTGAGGCTTTTGCCACAGCGATCTTTGCGAGCGTTTCGCAAGGCTTGCGCGGGATTCAGAAGGCTTCGGGCGGCCCGAAATGGCGCGCGGCGAGCGCCGCTTCCAGACCCTCGGCGGCCGGCAATGGTCCGGTGACGATAAAGCGGTTGAGGCCGGAAGCGGCAAAGCTCTGCCCCGCGAGCAGGTGCACGATGCGCCGCGCGATGCCCTGCGCGCCGTCAACCTGCTGTACCCCGTCACCGAATACGGCCGCGAGTTCATCGGCGAGCAGCGGAAAGTGCGTGCAGGCGAGCACCAGCGTATCAATATCCGCGCCGCCTGCCATCGCGCTCAGTTTAGCGCGGACCTCGGCGATCGGCGCCGGGTCGACCGGCTTGCCGCGCAGCTTGGCCTCGGCTGCCGCTACAAGGCCCGGAGCGGCGATCCGTAGCAACCGCTTGCCCTTTGCGAACTGCGCTTCGAGATCGTCGACATAGCGCTGGCGGATGGTCGCCTCGGTACCGACCAGGCCGATTGTGCCCGAGCGGGTGAGCGCGGCGGCAGGCTTGATCGCAGGGACAGTGCCGACCACCGGGATCTCCAGCACCTCGCGCACCATGCCCAGCGCGATAGTCGAGGCAGTGTTGCAGGCGATGCAGGCCAGGCGCGGCTGAAACCGCTCGGCCATCCGCCCCAGCAATCCCGCAACGCGGGCCGCGATCTGTGCCTCGGTCTTGGTGCCATAGGGCAGGCCCGCAAGGTCAGCGACGTAGATGACCGGCGCTTGCGGCAGTATTTCGTGCAAAGCGTCGTAGACGGTGAGGCCGCCCACGCCGGAATCGAACAGCAGGATGGGGGAATCTGAATTCACCAAACAACTTCCGTTCGCCCTGAGCTTGTCGAAGGGCTGTCTTTCTTTAGGAGGGGTGCGCTAGAAGAAGTGCATGGCTTCGACAACCGCCTTTGCGGTCGCGAGCAAGCTTGGCCCGAACGGAGAGTGATTTTGGAACCGCTTTTTGCCGCCGTGCTCGGCTTTCTTCTCGGCTCAATCCCCTTCGGCCTGATCCTTACCCGTGCGGCAGGGCTGGGGGATGTGCGCCAGATCGGCAGCGGGAGCATCGGCGCGACCAATGTGCTGCGGACAGGCAACAAGGGTCTTGCGGCGGCGACGGTGCTGCTCGATGCTGCCAAGGCCGTGATCCCGGTGTTGGTCGCGAAGGTGGTCTGGCCCGGCGCAGAAGGCATCGCAGCGGTCGCAGCGGTGGCGGGACATTGCTTCACCCCGTGGCTCGCTTTCAAGGGCGGTAAGGGGTTCGCGAGCGCTGCGGGTGCGCTGGGTGCGCTGGCGTGGCCTGCAATGCTCGCCTGCGCTGCAATCTGGGCGGGGGTGCTGTTCCTCAGCCGGATTTCTTCGGTTTCCTCGCTTGTGAGCGTGATCGCTGCGCCCGTCGTCGCGTGGGCGCTCGGCTATCCGCAGGTCATCACACCCCTGCTTGCGATTGCCGCCATCGTCATCGTCCAGCACCGCGCCAATATCGGGAGGCTGATGCGCGGCGAGGAGCCCAAGGTGGGGGCGGGCAAATGAGGGTGGGTGCCATCTGATGGAGCATCAGGGGTCGCAGCCGGAGCTCTCACAGCCAGACTTGACCCAGGCCGAGGCCTTCGCGCGGATCCGCCTGCTGCGTTCCCCCAATATCGGCCCGGTGAGCTATCGCCAATTGCTCGCCCGTTTCGGCAGTGCTGCGGCGGCGCTCGACGCACTGCCTGATCTCGCCAGCCGGGGAGGGGCACCATACCGCGCTGCATCCGCCGAGATCATAGAGCGCGAGGTATTGGCGGTGCGCAAGGCCGGCGCGCGCTATCTGTTCCACGATCAGCCCGATTATCCGGCGCTGCTGGGCGAGCTCGACAGCGCCCCGCCGATTGTGACCTGCCGGGGCCGGCTGGCACTGGCGAGCGAGCCTTGCGTGGCGCTGGTGGGGGCGCGCAACGCCAGCGCAGCAGCAGTCAAGCTGGCGCGCGATTTCGCTGCCGCGCTCGCTGAAGCGGGTTTCACGATTGTCTCGGGCCTGGCGCGCGGCATTGACGGCGCGGCACACGAGGGCGCTTTTCCGCAGACCATTGGGGTAATCGCCAGCGGCATCGACATTGCCTACCCCCCACAGCACGAGGCCTTGCAGGAGCGGATCGCGTGCCACGGCCTGCTGATCGCTGAACAGCCCCCCGGCACGGAGCCGCGCGGGCTGCATTTCCCCTCACGCAACCGCATCATTGCAGGGCTTGCCAGCGGCACATTGGTGGTCGAGGCCGCGCCGCAATCGGGGAGCCTGATCACCGCGCGGCTGGCGGGCGAGGCGGGGCGCGAAGTCATGGCGATCCCCGGCTCCCCGCTCGATGCGCGGGCGCTGGGGTGCAACCAGTTGATCCGCGAAGGTGCAGTGCTGGTCCAGACCCCCGAGGATGTGATTGAGCTGCTGCAAAGCTTCACGGGCGCACCGCGTTCACGCTTCCGGGTCGCGGACAGCGACTCGGACTTCGACTATGCCGAACTGGCGAAACTCGACTGGGGCGAGGCGCGCGCCGACTTCAGCCAAGACATTGCCCACCTCCTGACCAACGCGCCTGTGGAGGTCGACGAGCTGATCCGCCAGAGCGGGGCAAGCTCTGCCGAGGTGCACATGGCGCTACTTGAACTGGAACTGGCGGGACAGCTGGTGCGCGAAGGCACCGGGCTGGTGCGGCGCACTCTGTAGTCGCAAGCCATTATGCACAACCTATTACATTGCCTTTGGAGGATCGCCATGAAATGCATCACGATCATGCTAGCCGCCGCCAGCCTGTGCGCGCCGCTCGCCGAGGCGGGCGCGCAGGACGCGATGCCCGAAGCAGCGCCGCGCAACAGCGCGCCCGAACCGACCTTTGATGCTAGCGCGCATGGCGCCCGGCTCGATGAACTCGGGCGGAAGGGCGACTACAGTGCTATCAGCGCGCTGCTCGATGCGCCACGCAGTCAGCGTGAGGCGTCCGCCAATCTGGATTGGCTCGGCCTGCAATTCAGAACCGGCAGCTCAAGCTTTTTCAGCCTCCATTATTCCAGTTATCTCGCCGCCTTTGCCGAGCGCTTGCCCGCTGCTCAGGCAGAGCAGCTGCGCGGCACGGCTCTAGCCGCGCTGGTGCACGCGGTTATGGCGGCCCAGTCGGACGCGCAGCAATGTGCCGATGGCACAGCGCGCGGGCATCTGGCGGCGCGCTTGCTGGAACGACTGGCAGGATCGGGACTGACTGAGCTGCATGAGACGATGCGCAAGCAGGCGGCCTTTATTGCCCTTCGCGTGGAAGAGATTGGCTGGGATCAGCGCAAGCGCATCAACGACGCTCGCTACCTATGCGCAGGCGGCTTGGATGCGATGATCGACGGGCTGTCCCAAGGGGCAACCCGCGAGGTCGAAACCCCCAAGGGTCAGTTCGGGCGGACCATCGCGGTTACCCCGCCCGAGGGCTTTGAATATCCGCGCTTGCCCGATGCCGAGTGGTGGCCCCGGGCCGAATCGATCCGCGCCAAGAACTCCGATACGGTCATGCAGCTGCTCGATCTTGATAATTTGTCGTTCGATCCTGACCAATAGACGCTTGACCAATTCCTGATTAGGGCTCCACCCTCGCGCGTACGTACGCGTAAAGGACCCCTCTCTCAGCCCATGCAACTCGTCATCGTTGAATCCCCCGCCAAAGCGAAAACCATCGAGAAGTATCTGGGCAAGGACTACAAGGTCCTCGCCTCCTATGGCCATGTCCGCGACTTGCCGCCCAAGGATGGGAGCGTGAACCCGGATGCTGATTTCGCGATGGAGTGGGAACTCTACCGTGCCAAGCAGAGCCGCTTCAAGGAGATTGCCGATGCCGCCAAGGGCGCATCACGGCTGGTGCTCGCGACTGACCCTGACCGTGAAGGCGAGGCGATCAGCTGGCACGTGCAGGAGCTGCTCGCCAAGCGCAAAGCCCTGCCCAAGCAGGTCGACCGCGTGACCTTCAATGCGATCACCAAGACCGCTGTGACCGAGGCGATGGCGAAGCCCCGTGAGCTCGATCAGCCCTTGATCGACGCCTATCTGGCGCGGCGCGCGCTCGATTACCTGTTCGGCTTCACGCTCTCGCCGGTGCTGTGGCGCAAGCTGCCGGGGGCCAAGAGCGCAGGCCGCGTGCAATCGGTGGCGCTGCGGTTGATCGTCGAGCGTGAGCGCGAGATCGAGGCCTTCCGGGCGGAGGAATACTGGAGCGTCGTCGCGCGGATGCAGCATGATGGCACCGAATTCGATGCGCGGCTGGTCAAGTTCCGGGGTGAGAAGCTGGAAAAGCTGAGCCTTGGGGCGGAAGGCATCGCGATGGAGGCAAAGGCGGCGGTCGAGGCGGGGCGCTTTACCGTTGAAGGGGTCGAGACCAAGCCGGTCAAGCGCAACCCCGCGCCGCCCTTTACCACCTCAACCTTGCAACAGGAGGCCGCGCGCAAGCTCGGCTTCTCGGCCCAGCACACCATGCGGCTCGCGCAGAGCCTCTACGAGGCGGGTGCGATCACCTATATGCGCACCGATGGCGTGCAGATGGACCCGGGCGCGATCATGGCGCTGCGCGATGCGATCAAGGCGCGCTACGACAGCGCTTACTTGCCCGAAAAACCGCGCTTCTACAGCACCAAGGCGAAGAATGCTCAGGAAGCGCATGAGGCGATCCGTCCGACCGACTTTACCCGCGAGAGGGCGGGAGCGGGCGATGAGGGCAGGCTTTATGACCTGATCTTCAAACGCGCGATGGCGAGCCAGATGGCGACCGCACAATTGGAGCGCACCACGGTTACGCTGCGCGACCCGACCGGGCAGCATGAGCTGCGTGCGACCGGGCAGGTGATCCGCTTCCCGGGCTTCCTCGCGGTCTATCAGGAGGGCCTCGACGATAGCGAGGACGAGGATGGCGGTCTGCTCCCGGTGATGCGCGCGGGCGATTGCCCGGCCAAGCGCGCCGTCGATGCGACCCAGCACTTCACCCAGCCACCGCCGCGCTTTTCGGAAGCCAGCCTTGTGAAGCGGCTGGAGGAACTCGGCATCGGGCGGCCCTCGACCTATGCCTCGACGATCCAGACCTTGCGCGACCGCGCCTATGTGCGGATGGAGAAGAACCGTTTCTTCGCCGAAGAAAGCGGCCGGCTGCTCACCGCATTTCTCGAACGCTTCTTTCCGACCTATGTCGCCTATGACTTTACCGCCGGGATGGAGGACGAGCTCGATGTCGTCTCTGACGGGCGCGAGGCATACAAGGTGCTGCTCGCGCGGTTTTGGCGCGACTTCAAGCCCAAGGCTGATGAGGTAATGGAGAAGTTGCCCTCGGAAGTGACCGAGGCGCTCGACGATTACCTCTCCGACTTCCTGTTCCCACCCCAGGCCGATGGCTCCGATCCGCGTGCCTGCCCGCTGTGCGCAGCCGAG
The DNA here is from genome assembly GCA_046080005.1 of Erythrobacter sp. Lineage (GTDB taxonomy): Bacteria > Pseudomonadota > Alphaproteobacteria > Sphingomonadales > Sphingomonadaceae > Erythrobacter. Next base: position 7,502 of record JBJTTE010000358.1, on the reverse strand, counting down.
GGACGCAGCGGCGGACGGCTTTCGCTGCGGGGCGGGCGCTTTGGAGCCTTTGTGGCCTGCGCCAATTACCCCGAGTGCAAATACACCCGCCGCTTTGCCCAGCCGGGCGGGGACGGCGAGGGCGGGGCGGATGATGGCACCCTTGGCCAGCACCCTGAAACGGGTGAGGATATTCATCGCAAATCGGGCCGGTTCGGCCCCTATGTCGAGATGGGTTCAGGCAAGGAAGCCAAGCGCGCCTCGATCCCCAAGGATCTTGACGATTTCGATCTCGATTGGGCGGTCCAGTTGCTCGGCCTCCCGCGTATCATTGGCGCGCATCCGGACACCGGGCTGGAGATCGAAGCCAATATCGGGCGCTACGGTCCATACCTGCGCCATGATGGCAAGTATGGCAAGCTGACCAGCACCCGCGAGGTGTTCGAGGTCGGCATGAACCGTGCGGTTGATATCCTGGCTCAGGCCGCCAATCGCGGTGGGGCAGGGGCAGCACGCGGGAAGGCGGAAGCCATCGCCGCGCTCGGGCCGCATCCCATCAGCGGCGGAGAGATCAAGGTGATGCCGGGCCGCTATGGCCCCTATGTCACCGACGGCACCACCAACGCGACCATTCCGCGCGATACCAAGCCCGAGGATGTGACGCTCGAAGCCGCGATCGCTTTGATCGATGCCCGCGTTGCCAAGGGTGTTTCTGCCAAGGGTGGTTCTGCCAAGGGCAAGGGCCGTAAGAAGACTGCCGCGAAGAAGCCCGCTGCAAAGAAGACCGGGACCAAAAAAGCGACTGCAAAGAAGAAAGTGGCCGCCAAGGACACCTGATCGCAGCAACGGTGGCCGCGCTGCGGGAAGAAAAGCGCCACGCTGGCTCGCCCACGTTGGTAAATAATAATTTATTTGCCCCGTAGAACCTTCGCGAGACGAAGGGCTGCGCCGTGATTGAAATCGAAGTCCAGAACGAAACCCATCAGACCCAGGGCCGGCTGCGCTTTGCGGCGGTTCCGCGCATTGGCGAAGGCCTGCGTCTGCGCGAGCCGGACGGGATGTGGGCGAGCTATGATGTGCTCGATGTGTGGTACCAGAAGGCTGAATTCGGCGATGTCTGGATGCCCTATCTCCATGTCCGCGTGACCCAGGGAGAGGTGGTCGGCGCGCTTCAGAGCGATCCCTATTCGGATGACTACGCCGCGCAATCCTACCGGGCAGTCCATGCTGCGGCGGGCAGGGGGCGCTAATCATGCAGAACCTGATCAAGCGCAACACTGGCCCGAACCGTCATGCGAAGAGCGATGGCAAGACCCTCGCTGAAAAGCCGGCGCATAATGATGCGCTGCTTGCCGCGGCTGCGGAGGAAGCCGCCGCGCAGGTTGCAGCTCTCGATGCTCCCGACGCCGATGAGACCGCTGCGATTGTCGCCGCCGCCAAGGCGATGCGTGATCGCTACCCGGCCCCGAAGGCGCAAGCCGCATCGGTGCGCGCCTGCCTGATCGTCGATGACAGCCGCGTGATCCGCAAGGTTGCCGCCAAGATCGCGATGAGCCTCGGCTACATCCCGATCGAGGCCGAGAACGGCGAGGAAGCGCTGGCCCGTTGCAAACAGACCATGCCCGATCTGGTGCTCACCGACTGGAATATGCCCGAGATGGACGGGATCGAATTTGTCCAGAAGCTGCGCGCCATTCCCACCCCCAAGGAGCCGGTGATGGTGTTCTGTACCTCGAACGGCGAGGCTCAGGACATCCATGACGGGATCGCGGCGGGGGCGGATGTCTATATCGTCAAGCCGTTCGACGAAGCCGGCTTGCGGGCAAAGCTGGAAAAGCTCGGGCGGGCGTAGGCCGGGCTAGGCTCGCCTGGCCGCCGCGATCATCCGCGAAGGTTCCCTCGTTTTCGAAATGGCCGGCAAAGGTTCCCGCCGCCTCCCTGCGAACCGCCACAAAGGTCCGGTCGCGGCCTTTTGGGCTTTTGGTCACGGTATTGACCGCACCGCCCGGCGCGACGAAGCCAAAATTGAAACCTGCCGGGCCGCGCAGCACCTTGATCCGCTTGACCGCCTCGGCGGGGATGAACGCCAGACCAAGGCTCTGCGGCAGGCCGTTGTTGAGGAAGCGGGAGACCGCAAAGCCGCGAATGATGCCATTGGTGAGGCCACTGCCGAGTTCGCGCACACCGTTTTGCGGGCTGAACGAGGGGTCCGCGTAGAGCACCTGCGCGAATGTCGTCGCGCCGGTCTTGGCGATGGCCTCGCTATCGAACACGCGAATGCTCAGCGGCGCCTCACCGATGGGCAGGTTGCCGAATATATCGAGCTGGCTATCGCGGCGTCCCTCGACGAGGATTTGATTGCCGCTGGCATCGGTCGGTTGCTCGTCTGATGGTTGGTCTTCCTGCGCCATGGAATCTTGCGCCCAGACCGGCGTGCTGCTCGCCAGCGCGGCGATGATCGCGAGGGTGGAGGCGCTGCGAAAGGCATGTGTCATTACCGTATTCCGCTTATGCGACCGAATCGCAGCGGGACTCAGCAAGTCAATTTTGCGAGTCAATCGCACGTTTGCAATGCGGCGCGCCTTCGTCGTCGCCGGACTTTGCCTCTGCGCTTGTTTGGCGCGGTGGAAAGAAGGGCGGGCCCAACAAATATGCAACCAAGCGGTCGCCGGGCCGGGGGGACATGTCCGCGATTAGAGCGTTTTCCAGTCAGGTGGAATCACCTGACGGTTCGGAAAATGCGTCAAAACAAGAACCTAGGGCGGTTGATCTGGCGCAGCCAGATCGGAAACCGCTCTAGTCGCGGGAGGCTATGCTGCGGCGATGGCGCACCAGTTCTGACAGGGTGACCTCGGTGCCGACGCTCGAACGTCGGGCATGGTCGGCGCTGACATGCTCGGCGGTGGCAGCCGCTTCGGCAAACAGCCGCCCCCCCACCGAGATCACCAGTGGCTTGTGCGCCATGGCGGCCCGCGCGCGCGCAATTGTCTCGCTCAGCCGCGGCAGGCTGCCGGGGCGCAGCATCGCGTCCGACAGGGCAAGGTCGAGCGCGTCGGGCTCCTGCGCGCGCAGCTCGCGCGCCAGATCAAGGTCCGTGCGCGGGAAGGCGATGTCGACGCCCCAGCCTTTGCTGGTGAACTGGTCAGCCAACAGCGAGGAGCCGAGCATGTGAATCTCGCCCGGCACGGGAGCGAGCAGGATGCTATAGCGGCTCGCCCGCAAGGTGTCGGGGCAGGGCGCTCTGCTCGCTGCATGGCTCGCCATTTGCAGCAGGCCCATGCCGAGCGTGATGTCGAACTCGCTTGCCTCGTCCGCGAGCCAGGCATCACCAAGTCCGCGCGCGGCCGGCTCAATCAGATCGCGCGCCAATTCGTCAGCCGACCAGCCCTTGGCGACCAGTTCGGCGATCTCAGCGTTGAGACCCGCCTCGTCCGCTGCCAGCGCCAGCGCCACGGTCTGCTGCACGTAATGCGCCAGGTCATGACGGCGCGAGAGCCGCTGACGCAGGCCCAAGGCCGGCTTTTCGAGGCGGCGGTAGTGCAGGAGGTCCCACTGGGAAAACAGCCGTGCACCGACCAGATGCTGGGTCAGCACCTCGATGCCCGAATGCCGCTCGTCACGCTGGATCGATTCCCACACCTGATCGAGCCCGTCCACCGGCCCTTCAAGCGTCTGCAAGAACCGACCCCGGTCATAGAGCAACATGCCCGTCACTCCGAGCGCGTGGTTGCGATCGCGGGCGGCGGCGACCAGCGCGTTGAGCTCCGCCTCGTCAGGCTTGAAGGAGGCCCTGCTTTCGTACGTCAGGCATCCCACCAGCTGCGCTGGATCATAGCGGGCGGTCCCAGGATCAGTCGCCATGTCATTCTCCCATCCCCGCAGCGCTGGCTGCTGCTGGGCTGGTGGGTAAGGCTGATCAGGCCCGCCACGTCATTGCCCTGCAGATCACCCGCAGCTGCGGTTTCCGTCTGCTTTCATAAGGTCTCCTGGCTCGCGGGTCACTGCAGCGGTTTGCCACCGTCCCGGCACCGGACAGCGCCGGTCGCAAGGCCGATAAACCGCTGCTTACCGCTTACAGGTGCGGGGGCAGCCTCGGGATTGGCTCGATGTTTCGTAGCCGCACCGAATGTCCTCCTAGCTTGCAGATTGTCCGAGTCTGCAAGGCCGAAAGCAGACGCAATGTCGGCCAATTGGCGGCCCGGGTCAATAAGCGCTTGATGGCGCGAATCTATCATGTCGAGATTTGCGGATCGCGGCGTTGTGGCTAAGGGGCCAACGGATGATGTCCTTGCATTCTCTCTCCGCTGTTCGGGATGGCCTTATCCGGCTTGCAGGTGACCGCGATGCTGACGCCTGAGGCGATCACCGGGCATCTTGATGCGCTTGCCAAGCCGGTCGGCAGCATGGGCCGCTTGGAGCAGCTCGCCGCTGACCTCGCGCGCATTCAGCAGCGGCTCGATCCGGTTACACACCCACGCCGCCTGATCCTCTTTGCCGCCGATCATGGCGTGGTGGCAGATGGGGTCTCGGCCTGGCCGCAGGCTGTGACGGGGGCGATGATGGCGACGATCGCGGCGGGCAAGGCGACCTGCTGCGCGTTGGCGGCGGCCCATGCTTGCGCGCTCGAACTGGTCGATGCAGGCGCGGCCTTTCCCCCGCCGGGCGTCGCTCCGCCCCCGCCCGAGCTGCTTGCGGGCGGCACAGCCTCGCTGGCACTGGGTCCGGCGATGACCGCCGCGCAATTCGCCGCTGCCTGGGCCTTGGGCGAGAGCGCAGGTCAGCGTGCCGCCGCGGATGGGGTGGCGGTGCTCCTGCTGGGCGAAATGGGGATCTGCAACACCACCCCCGCCGCCTGCCTGAGCATCCTGCTGGCAGGTGCGAGCGGCGCGGTCGCCACCGGGCGCGGGGCAGGGGCGGATGATGCCGCCTTGGCGCGCAAGCAGGCGATTGTGACCGCAGCCGCAACACGCGCAGACGGGCTCCTTTCTGATGATCCGCGCGCCGCAATCGCCGAGGTCGCGGGCTTTGAGATCATCGCTATGGCGGGCTGCTTTGCCGAGGCCGCGCGGCGCGGGATTACGGTGCTGCTTGATGGCTATGTCGCTACTGCGGCGGCGCTGGTGGCCGAGCGCCTGTGCCCCGGCACCGCCGCGATGATGATCGCGGGCCATCGCTCCGCCGAACCCTGCCATGCTGCCGCGCTCGCACAGCTCGGCCTGGTCCCGCTGCTCGAATGGGAGATGCGGCTCGGCGAAGGCAGCGGCGCGCTGGTCGCGCTGCCCTTGCTCGATAGTGCTGCAGCGCTGATCGGCAAGGTCGCTCTGCTGAGCGAGATCACCGGATGAATGCGCCGCTGCCCCGCGTGCCCGTCTGGGCACCGCCGCTGCTCGCGCTGCAATTCCTCACTCGCGTGCCCACGCCGCTGCTGGACAGCCTGCGGGCTGATCAGGTGCAGGCCGGACTGATGCGAGCCGTGGGCTGGTTTCCGCTCGTCGGAACGCTGATCGGAGCGGTGACGGCGGCAAGCATCGTCAGCCTCGCGCAGATCCTGCCGCTCGCGGTCGCAGTGGTGATCGCGCTGATCGTCGAAGCGCGGCTGACCGGCGCCTTCCACGAGGACGCCGTGGCCGATTTCTGCGACGCCTTTGGGGGAGGTTACGCCGCCGAGGATGTGCGCCGGATCATGAAGGACAGCCGCGTGGGCAGCTATGGCGCCTTGGGCCTTGGCCTCGCGGTGGCCCTGCGCGCGGCCCTGCTCATCAGCCTGCCGGTCACCGCGCAGCCCGTTCTGGCGGGCGTTGCCATCATCGCCTCGGGCTGCTTTGCCCGGCTGGTGGTGGTAGCAGCGATGGCCTTCATCCCGCCGGTGCCGACCGGGACGGGCCTTGCCAAGGATATTGGCGGCGGGGTCAACCTGATGACGGTGCTGACCGGCACGCTGACCGCGCTACCTGCGTTGGGAGCCCTGGCTTGGCTGCACTGGCCGAGCCTGATTGCAGCGGTCGGCGCGGCCGCCCTGTTCCTGATCTGGCTGCGCGGCATGCTGATGCGCCGGATCGGGGGGAGCACCGGCGATTGTCTCGGCTTTGCCGCCTATGCGGGGCAGCTGATCCTGCTGCTGGTGGTCGTGGCGATGGGCCATGCCGGGTAGGGTCACGCTGGTGCGCCACACCGAAGTCGCTCGCCGCTGGCGTGGGCGATGTTATGGGGCAAGCGATGTCGGCCTGAGCCGCGCCGGCGCAGCAGCCATCGGGCCGCTGGCGGCTGAACTGGTGGCTCTAAGACCCGAATGGGTGGTCCACAGCGATCTCGCGCGCACCCGCCGCTTGGCCAGCGCCATTGCGCAGGCGGCGCAGTGCCCCCTCATCGCTGCGCCTGCGTGGCGCGAACGCGACTTTGGCGCATGGGAAGGCCAGACCTGGACCGCGATCTACCGCGCGAGCGGCGCTGCGATGGACGGCATGATCGACGCGCCAGACACCTTCCGGCCCGGCGGGGGCGAGACGACCTTTGAGCTGGCAGCGCGGGCGAGCGCGGCATGGTCCGCTCTGCCGCAGGGAAGCGGGTTGGTGGTCGCCCATGGCGGCCCGATTGCCGCGCTGCTCGGCCAGAGGCAGGGGCTTGCCCCACGCGCGTGGCTGGCACTGGTTCCGCCGCTTGGCGCGAGCGTGGAATTGGCGCCGGGCGGCGCTGCGTGAGGCCTATGCTGGGTCAGGATGACGATAGGTCCGGCCATGTATCGAACCCCGCCCCGGACGTGTTCCGAGGTCCCGCTGCCTTTGTCTCAACGCTCCGACGTCAAGTGAGCCGGGTTCCGGCTGGGTGGCTGGGACAACGCAGAAACCGCCATTCCGCTTTCGGGAGTATACCACTGCATGGCTAGTGGCAGGCGATGAGTGGAACGATCCCGTCAGCGCTTGACCCTGAAGGGGTGCGCACCATTGTTCTCAATGAACGCCTCCACTTCACGGAGCCGCTCTGGATAAGGCTCCACGTCTCTCCAGCCCGTATGCGGGAAAAACCTGAAACCAGCCTGCCAAAGCAGCTCAACCTTTCTCCATTGCTCGACGTCTGCCTTCTTAGGTGCTTTGAATGCTCGCCCCATCCAGTGCATTGGCCCACCACATTGCGGACAGATGGCCGTGCTCTCCTCAGAGATTTTCCATGACTTGCGGCAGCTGAAGCAGGCGTGTGCCACCAGATATTCTGGCCCTTGAGGGCGCGCGCCAGAATCGGGACCAGGAATCGCTCGGTTCCCAATCGCTTTCCGGATTTCCATACGCTCCGTTTTTGAAGGTGCCTTGGTCATAGGGCTGAATTAGCATAATTTTTCGACTACGGAAATCGGGCTATAAGCCGAATGTCCGCCTTCGGGCCTGCGCCCGCTCTGCACCAGAGGCCGCGCTCGGGTGGTTTTCGGAACGGCGGCTTGTCAGCAGCGCTCTTCGACCAAGCGCACAACGTCGTTGAGCGAACTCCCGACATGACAACAGATTGCCAAGGTGTCTTCATCAGGCGCCAGC
>JBJTTE010000357.1:0-3736 GCA_046080005.1 Erythrobacter sp. | reverse complement strand
GGCTGAGTGCGATTTCGGCGCGCACTTCGGTTGTGTCGCCGATGCGGGCGAGCAGGTCCACCGCGCCGATATCGGTGCGCTGGGCTTGCCCGTTCGGGCCTTCCAGCCCGGCGTCGGTAATCGCAGTCGCTCCGATGCGGATGTTGCCCCCCTCGTTCGTCCAGTCAGCCCGCACGCCGGCATTCAGCTCGGCCTCGCCTGCACCATCGGTCTCGAATTCGATCACGATGAATTGCGGGTTGAGGTCGTTGTCGCGGCTCAGCACCGGCGCGGCAAAGCGGATCGTGCCTGCCAAGAGGTCGATGTCGTAGTCGGTGAAGCGGGTCAGCGTCCGGCTGGAGACGATCTGTTCGGGCCGGAAGCGGTCGCGCACCTCGATTGTCACCCTTTCGGAGTTGGCGAGGATGCGGCGGCTGGCGAGGCTGTAAGGACCGGAAATGCCCTGGCCCTGAATCTCCTGGCGCTGGAAGCGGCTCGCGATTTCAGCGGCAAAGCCTTGCGCCTTCACCTGGCCGACGCGCACTTCGCCGCGCACGCCGGTGGCGGTGCGGTTGTAGTTGGCAAGCCGGGTCTGGTTGAACGCCGTCTGGAAATCGCCGTAGAGCGCGTAAAAGGTCGCTGTCTCGATGCGGACATAGAGCTTTTCGCGGCTGGCGGCGTCGAACTGGCGGACCGAAGCATCGCCGAACACGGTGTAGTAGGCGGCCGGATCAATTGCGCCGAGCGCGCGCTGGTCGTAGCGCTGCTTGGCGCTGTCATAGGCGAGTGTCAGCAGGTACTTCCCCAGCACCCGGCCCTTGGCATAGAGCGCGACGCGGGCATCATCGCCAAGGTCGCTGTCGAACTGCCCTGCACGCTCCATATTGTCGGCGACCGAGCGAGCCCCGACGGTGCCCTCGGCAAGACCGATGACAGTCCATTCGATATCGCCGGGCTCGACCCACGTCTCCAGCTCCTGCCGACGGGTCATGTCGCCGTCCAAGAAAGCAAAATCGAGCCGCAGCGAGCCGCTGACCATCGTCGGGGCCAGTTCGATCCGCGCGATGCCCTCGGTGCCCTCGACCACCCAACGCGCGCCCGGTTGCGCTATGCCGGTGAGCTGGCCGAGCTGCTGCCGGTCGATCTGATCGGCGCTCTGGTAAGGCGCATTGAGCGTGAAGTTGCCCGCAATGCCTTCGCGCAACGGGCGGTTGTTGCGGTCCAGCACGCGGATCGCGACCACCGGACGGGTCCGCCCGTCGGCAACGAGATTGGAGAGTTCGGGCACGAATTGGACTTTGGCGGGCGTCCGGGTGAAGAACACTTCGCGGGTGAAGGTCTTGGAGACCTCGCCGAAAGAGTTCCTGATCCGGGCTTCGAGCACGGTGCGATCGGTAAGCAGGGGCACACCGCGCCACTGGCTGACGCCCCACTTGCCGCGCTCGGCGTTCTGGGTGCCGTCAAAGGCGAGCGGATCGACCGGCTTGCCATCAACCAGCAGCTCGACGGTCTGGCCCCGGCGGTGGCGGATCGCCACGCGGATTGCGGGCGCGCGCGGGTTGGCGTCGACAGTCGGGACGAGGAAGCCGTCCTCGCCGTCACCCATCGACAGGAAATCGGTGACTTCGGGCACCACCGGTTGGGATGTCGCAGCTGCCGCCTTGCCTGGGGCCTTGTCTGGAGCCTTGTTCTCGTCCTTGGTCCCGTCCTTGCCGGCATCCTTGCTCGCGCCCTTGCTTTCAGGCCCGGCCTTAGCCTCGCCCGGTGCCGCCTGCGCCTCCGGTCGGGGGAGCGCGGGCAGAGCGCCTTCGGGCACGATGGCGTGGAAATCCGCGACCACCAGACTTCCGCCCTGTCCGATCGCGAAGCGCGAGATCGCGCTACCGGCGTTGCGGGTCGAGGCTATGCAGTCGACGAAACGTCCACCCTCGGGCAGGGTCATTGGCGCGACCTGCACCACATGGGTCCCGGGCACCACGCCCTCGAAGTGATAGCGGCCATCGGCGTCGGTGATCGCGAAGCTGCCGTCTTCCAGCAGCACCCGCACGCCGGGGATCCCGCGCCGTTCGGCCTCGGCGACGGAGCAGCTGCCCGCCATCACCCGGCCAATAATCGTCATCCGGTCGGCAATCCCGTCGCGCACCAGATCGACCGCGACATTGGCCCGCACCTCGCGGCCCAGCGCATCGCGCGCGAGCACATCATTGAGCGCCCTGCCCGGCGGCGCATCGGGCCGCACGCTCATGGCATAGGTGACCCGTGCTGACGTGCCACCGGCAAGGTCGCCGAGCGCGATGGTCAGAACGCGGCCATCGGGCGAGACCGTGATCGCCTGCGGGGCGGGAGCGCCATTCACCCGGACGCTGTCGGGGCGAAGCCGCAGCCAGCGCGACGGCGTATCGGTCAGCGTGACCCCGCGCCGCACCCGGCCCGCATCGGTGTTGGCGACTCTGATCGTGTAGAACACCACATCGCCGGGCGCGGCGCGGGTGCGCGAGGCGGACTTGGTGAGCCCCAGCGCGAGCGCCGGGCGGTCGACCGGGACATCGACCTCATAGGGTGCCGGGTCACTGAGGACGAAAACATCACCGAAAGAGCCTGCGTGGATCATATGCGCGCGGCCATCGGGGCGGGTGACCCGCGCCAGTGCCTCGCGCGGGGCGGCCGAGGGGGCGGAATAGGGTGCTGGCGGTTCGACCACCAGACGGTAGGCACCGGCACTGGTGAGCGGGAACCAGAATTCGCCCGGTCCCATCGCCACAACGCGGCCCGCACCATCGGTGATAACCTGACCCGAGACAACATTGGAGGGCCAGGGTGTCACGCCGTCCTCGGCAAAGACGGTCGCAGGAGCACCGCTACGGGCATCGACCAGGCTGACACGGGCGCCGTCGACCGGCTCGCCGGTTTCACTATCGAACACGACACCGAAAGGATCGAACAAAACCGAGACTTCCGTTTTCGCCATAATGGCTTCGATGTAGGGGTCACGCGCTGCCATGGTGATGGCGGTGTTCTGGCCTACGCTCAGGCGGCAGTCCGACTGCGCCATCGCCGGGGGCATGCGCTGCGTCTCGATCACGCCGACGAAGATCCCGCTGTCGGGCGCGGTTTCGAACACGGTCATTGTCTCGCGGTCGCCTTCAGGCGTGGTGAGGACGATGACGAGGCTGTCAATCACCGCGCGGTCGCGGTTCGCGGAGGCAGCGGTGATCTCGAAATACAGGGGGTCACCCCCGCGCAGACGATTCGTCTCGGTGACCTTGGCTGAAATGACGGATGAGGGAGGCGCAGCAGTGGGAGGCGCACTCGCGATGGCATTGGCGCGCAGCAACGCTGCCGGGCCGGTCGCTGCTCCGCAGACCGGCGCGCGATAGGTTAGTTCGGCACCCGAGGCGGGGGTGCCCCGGAAGGCGCGGATTGTTGGCGGCGAAGCGGGAAGCGTGCTGACGTCAAAACGCACCGGGTTGCTGGCAACCCTCGCGCGTGCACCGTTAGCTTCCCAGGTCGCCTCGGCAATATTGGTGACAGTGCGCACCGTCGCGACACTGCCACCCGATTGCGCGTGCGCCCCCACTTGCGGCACGCCGAATGGCAGCAGCACTGCAAAGAGTGCTGCTGCCACGCGCCTTAAAGAGGAGGACACACGCAAGACCTAAGTCCGGATCGAGGGTTACTTGATAAGGACGTTGAAGTAGAACGAGCGCACCCCGCCAGCGGGAACGTCGTTGAGAGTAGCCGTCAGCAGGTCTCCGAC
>JBJTTE010000356.1:0-9180 GCA_046080005.1 Erythrobacter sp. | reverse complement strand
CTACGACCAGCTGATGCGCCTCGGGTGGCAGGTGTTCCTGCCGATGAGCCTGCTGTTCGTCGCGGTGACCAGCGGATATCTGATGGCGACGGGGCATTTCGGATGATGCGTTCACTGCTCCTTTTCTTGGTATCAGCGTCGGCGTTGGCGAGCACCGCCTCCGCCCAAGACGTGCCACCTGCGCTTCTGCCGAACGGCGGATCAATTAGCTGTGATCTCAAGGATTCAGATGGTGATCCCGTCACACTAAAAGGCGAACTCGGGTGGTCAGAGCTTCGTAATGGAACCCGATATCGCGAAGCACAGTTCGATTCCAGCGACACACGCTTGAGTGGTCGATACGGTGTAGGCTGGCCAATCGGGCTTGGCCACTTCTTAAAAGACAGTCCCGTCGGCGAGATTTACACAAAAATCATTTTTCAGGGTCCCACTTATGGTGTCGGAAACGGAGCCGTGACCGTGGAGATATGGGACCTTTCGCGAGGAAGAAAAACCTATTTCGCTGGCTTGTGCTCAGTCAATTTCAAACAAACCGGGCCATATTTCGGATGACCGTCTCCCACCTCATTAAATCGTTCACCCTCTGGGAATTTCTCAAGGCGCACGCCTTGACGCTGAAGTATTTCTTCAAGCCCAAGGTGACGATCAACTACCCCTTCGAGAAGGCCCCGCTCAGCCCCCGCTTCCGCGGTGAACACGCGCTGCGGCGCTATCCGAACGGCGAGGAGCGCTGCATCGCGTGCAAGCTGTGCGAGGCGGTGTGCCCGGCGCAAGCGATCACCATTGAGAGCGAACCGCGCGAGGACGGCAGCCGCCGCACCACCCGTTACGACATCGACATGACGAAGTGCATCTATTGCGGCTTCTGTCAGGAAGCCTGCCCGGTCGATGCGATCGTCGAGGGGCCGAATTTCGAATACGCCACCGAAACACGCGAGGAGCTGCTCTATGACAAGGCCAAGCTGCTTGCGAATGGTGACAAATGGGAACGGGCCATCGCGGCCAACCTTGAAGCCGACGCCCCCTACCGCTAGGGCGCGCGGCGACGAGGAAACGGGGTCAATCAAACAACGCGCGTCACCCCGGCGAAGGCCGGGGCCCAGCGCAGATTAAGGGATCACATTGCCGCTTTCTGGACCCCGGCCTTCATCGGGGCGACCGATCGGCGGAGTAAAGCCATGATACAGGCCATCGCCTTCTATTTCTTCGCGACGATTGTCGTCGCCAGCGCTGTGATGGTGGTCATGGCGAAGAACCCCGTGCATTCGGTGCTGTGGCTGATCCTCGCCTTCTTCGACGCCGCGGGGCTGATGGTGCTGTTGGGTGCCGAGTTCATCGCGATGCTGCTGGTGATTGTCTATGTCGGCGCGGTCGCGGTGCTGTTCCTGTTCGTGGTGATGATGCTCGACATTGATTTCGCCGCGATGCGGGCCGGCTTCAGCCGCAATGCGCCGCTGGGGCTGGTGATTGCAGGCGTGCTGCTGGCCGAGCTGCTGCTGGCAGCGGGGGCCTATAATGCGGGGAGCCTCACGCTGGGCCAGCCCGACGGCACCGCCGTGCAGGCCGCCGATACGAGCAACATCGCCGCCTTGGGCGCGCTGCTCTACGGGCGGTATATCATCCTTTTCGAGATCGCCGGGATCATCCTGCTGGTGGCGATGATCGGAGCGATTGTGTTGACGCTCCAGCCATCCAAGCCTGGCACCCGCGCGCGGCAAGACGTCTCAAAGCAGATCCGCCGTCGTCCGGAAGAGGCAACCGTCATGAAGAGCCCCGAAGTGGGCCAGGGGGTCGAGCTGTGATCGGTATCGAACATTACCTCACCGTTGGCGCGATCCTGTTCTTGCTGGGCGTGCTGGGGATCTTCCTCAACCGCAAGAACGTGATCGTGATCCTGATGGCGATCGAGTTGATCCTGCTGGCGGTGAACCTCAATCTTGTCGCCTTCAGCGCTTTCCTTGGCGATCTGACCGGACAGGTTTTTGCCATGCTCGTCCTGACCGTGGCGGCGGCAGAGGCAGCGATCGGTCTGGCGATCCTGGTGATCTATTTCCGCACCCGCGGCTCGATTGCGGTTGACGATATCAACCGGATGAAGGGGTAAGCTCTCGTGGCGACGCAAGTCCTCATCATCACCTTCGCGCCGCTGGTGGCGGCCCTGATCGCGGGGCTGGGCAACCGTATGATCGGCAATGTCGCGGCAAAATCCGTGACGACCGGCGCGCTGTTTCTAGCCGCGGCCCTGAGCTGGCCGATCTTCCTCGGATTCCTCGGCGGTACGGAAACGGCGACGGTCGTGCCGGTGCTCAAGTGGGTCGAGAGCGGCACGCTGAGCTTCGATTGGGCGCTGCGGGTCGATGCGTTGACAGCGGTTATGCTGGTGGTGATCAACTCTGTCTCTGCGCTCGTGCATCTCTATTCCTGGGGGTACATGGAAGAAGACCCCGATCAGCCGCGCTTCTTCGCCTACCTCTCGCTGTTCACCTTCGCGATGCTGATGCTGGTGACCGCCGACAACCTCGTCCAGATGTTCTTCGGGTGGGAAGGGGTGGGGCTTGCTTCCTATCTGCTGATCGGTTTCTGGTTCAAGAAGCCGAGCGCCGGTGCTGCCGCGATCAAGGCCTTCGTGGTCAACCGCGTCGGCGATCTCGGTTTTATCCTGGGGATCTTCGGCACCTATCTGGTGTTCCAGACGACCGCGATTTCCGAGATCCTGACGGCGGCTCCGGCGATGAGCGGCTCGACGATCACTTTTGTCGGCATGCGCCTCTACACCATGGATATCCTGTGCATCCTCCTGTTCATCGGGGCGATGGGCAAGTCTGCGCAACTGGGACTCCACACTTGGCTGCCTGACGCGATGGAGGGGCCGACACCTGTCTCCGCGCTGATCCATGCCGCGACCATGGTGACGGCGGGCGTGTTCATGCTGTGCCGCCTCTCACCGATGTTCGAGACCGCACCGACCGCGCTCGCTCTTGTCACCATTGTTGGCGCTGCCACCTGCTTCTTCGCGGCGACCATCGGCACCACCCAGTGGGACATCAAGCGGGTGATCGCCTATTCGACCTGCTCGCAATTGGGCTACATGTTCTTTGCGGCCGGGGTCGGGGCTTACGGGGCGGCGATGTTCCACCTCTTCACCCATGCCTTCTTCAAGGCGCTGCTGTTCCTTGGCGCGGGGAGCGTCATCCACGCGATGCATCACGAGCAGGACATGCGCTATTATGGCGGTCTCAGAACGCACATTCCGCTGACCTTCTGGGCAATGATGATGGGGACCTTGGCAATTACCGGCGTCGGCATCCTGGGCGTATTCGGTTTCGCCGGGTTCTATTCCAAGGATGCGATCCTCGAGGCCGCTTTCGCGCGCCACAACGGGGCCGGGCAGTTCGCCTTCTGGGCGGGCGCGATTGCTGCGCTGCTGACCAGTTTCTATTCGTGGCGCCTGATGTTCCTGACCTTCTGGGGCAAGCCGCGCTGGGACCAGTCAGAGCATATCCAGCACGCCGTCCACGATGATCATGGCCACGCGCACGATGATCACGGGCATGCGCACGATGATCATCATGCCCATGCGTCTGGCGACGGCACGGCAGGCTATCATCCGCATGAAAGCCCGCTCTCGATGCTGCTGCCGCTCGGTATCCTCAGCCTCGGTGCGGTGCTGGCGGGCTTCGTGTTCCACCATGACTTCATCGACGGCGCGGCCTTCTGGAATGGTTCGATCTTCTTCAACCAGAACCTGATCCACGCGATGCACGAGGTGCCGACGTGGGTGAAGCTGACCGCGACGGTGGTGATGCTGGCCGGCCTTGGCGGGGCCTATCTGGCCTACATTGCCAAGCCCGAAATCCCGGGCCGGTTTGTGAGCACTTTCGGAGCGCTGCACAACTTCGTCTACCGCAAGTGGTATTTCGACGAGCTTTATGACGCCCTGTTCGTCAAGCCTGCCTTCCGCTTCGGGCGCTGGTTCTGGCAGCTCGGCGATATCGGGACGATTGACCGCTTCGGGCCCAATGGCATCGCCTGGGTGGTCGCGCGCAGCTCGGTTGCCGCCAAGACGATCCAGTCCGGCTATCTCTACACTTACGCGCTGATCATGCTGCTCGGGCTGGTCGCCGCTGTCACTTACGTTCTGCTTTAGGAGCGCGCTTCGTAATGGAAGGCCTTCCCATCCTGTCGCTGATGATGCTCGCGCCGCTGGCGGGCGCAGCTGCGTGCCTGTTCGCGAGCGAGAATGCCGCACGCTGGATCGCGCTCGGGGCAACGCTGGTGACGTTCGTCCTCGGCGTGGTCCTGTGGTCGAACTACCAGATTGGCGGCCCGCAATGGCAGTTCACCGAGCGCGCCGAGCTGTTTGCAGGCTTCGCCTACGCTCTCGGGATCGACGGGATTGCGCTGTTGCTGATCATGCTCAGCGTTTTCCTGATGCCGGTCTGCATCCTGGCGAGCTGGGACGCGATCCATAAGCGCGTCGGCGAATACATGGCGGCCTTCCTGTTCATGGAAGTGTTGATGATCGGCACCTTTGCCGCGCAGGACCTGTTCCTGTTCTATGTCTTCTTCGAGGCCGGCCTGATCCCGATGTACCTGATCATCGGGGTGTGGGGCGGGGATAATCGCATCTACGCGAGCTACAAGTTCTTCCTCTACACGCTGTTTGGCTCGGTGCTGATGCTGATCGCGATGTTCTTGATGGTGGCAGAAGCGGGCACTTCGGACATCCCGACACTGATGCAGTATGGCTTCCCGCCGCAGGCGCAGACCTGGCTTTGGCTGGCCTTCTTTGCGAGCTTTGCGGTCAAGGTGCCGATGTGGCCGCTCCACACCTGGCTGCCCGATGCGCACGTGCAGGCGCCGACCGCCGGTTCGGTGATCCTGGCGGGCGTGCTGCTCAAGCTCGGCGGCTATGGTTTTGTCCGCTTCAGCCTGCCGATGTTCCCCGAAGCCTCAGCGCAATTCGCGTGGCTCGTCTTCGCGCTGTCGATGGTCGCGGTGGTCTACACCTCGCTGGTCGCTCTGGTGCAGGACGACATGAAGAAGCTGATCGCCTATTCGAGCGTCGCGCACATGGCGATCGTCACCGTCGGGCTGTTCGCGTTCAACGTGCAGGGGCTGGAGGGCGCGATGATCGTGATGCTCTCGCACGGCCTCGTTTCGGGCGCGCTGTTCCTGTGTGTGGGGGTGATCTACGACCGCCTGCACACCCGCGAGATCAAGCGTTATGGCGGCCTTGCGATCAACATGCCGTATTACGCGCTGTTTTTCCTGCTGTTCACGATGGCGAGTATTGGCCTTCCGGGCACCAGCGGCTTTGTCGGTGAGTTCCTCTCACTCGCGGGCATTTACCAGATGTCGAGCCTGGTTGCGCTGATCTGCACCACCGGGATTATCCTCGGTGCGCCTTACATGCTCTACCTCTACCGCCGGGTGGCTTTTGGCGGCCAAGTCAATGAAGACGCTGCAGCCATGCGCGACATTTCGGTGCGCGAATGGATCATGATGGCCCCGATTGCTGCCGCCGTGCTTTGGATGGGGGTCTATCCCGAGAGCTTCCTTGCGCCGATGCGTGCCGACATTGCCGTGCTCGACGCGCGGCTTGCTGCCGCTGCCCCGGCGAGCGACGCGGCACTGGCGCCCGGCACCCCCCGCGCTGAAGCTGCCAATGCGCTGTCGCACCATGGTGCAGGGCACGAGGGCCATGATCATTCGGGCGGCTCAAAGGAAAGCGCCGGGGAGGGCGCGCACTGATGGATTTCGCTCACTCCTTTGCGCTCATCATCCCCGAGCTGCTGCTGAGCTTTTCTGGCCTCGTCCTGCTGCTGGTCGCGGCCTGGAGCGGGGACAAGGGCGCGCGCCAGATCGCAATCGGTGCGGCGGCTGCGCTATTTGTCGCGGGCCTTGTGCTGGTGCCGGGTTTGCATACCGGCAGCGATGGTCCGGCAACATTGGCGTTTGGCGGCTTGCTCAAGATCGATAGCTTTGCGCTCTTCGCCCAGGCACTGATCTATCTTGCGGCGATCGGCGCGCTGATGGTCGCACCCGCCTTCTTCGCCAGTCCGTCTGCGGGCACCGAGCGCGGGATGCGCGCCGAATATCCGGTGCTGGTGCTGTTCGCGGCTGTGGGCATGAGCATCATGGTTTCGGCCAATGATTTCATGACCCTCTATCTCGGGCTCGAACTCAACAGCCTCTCGGCCTACGTGCTGGCTGCCATTCTGCGGCGTGACACGCGCTCGGGCGAAGCGGGGCTCAAGTACTTTGTCCTCGGCGCGCTCGCTTCAGGCATTCTGCTTTACGGCATGAGCCTTCTGTACGGGTTCACCGGTGGGACCAGCTTTGCTGCGGTGCGCGGGGGGCTGACCGGGGAGATGGGCACGGGCGCGCTTCTGGGCGTGACCTTCGTGCTCGCCGGGCTTGCCTTCAAGATCTCCGCCGTGCCGTTCCACATGTGGACGCCGGACGTCTATGAAGGCGCGCCGACGCCTGTTACCGCCTTTTTCGCCACCGCGCCTAAAGTCGCCGCCGTGGCGCTGACCGCGCGCGTGGTGTTCGAGGTGTTCTCGGGACAGGTTGCCGCGTGGCAGCAGATCGTGATGTTCATGGCCTTGGCCTCGATCATCTTCGGCGCATTGGGAGCCATCGGGCAGGAAAACCTGAAGCGCCTGCTCGCCTATTCCTCGATCAACAACATCGGTTTCATCCTGCTCGGCCTTGCTGTCGCCAATGCTGACGGCGCGAGCGCGATGCTGGTGTATCTGTTCATTTATGTCGCCATGAGCATCGGGAGTTTTGTGGCGCTGCTGATGCTGCGCGGCGAGGATGGCGCGCTGTTTGAGACTTTCGCCGATATTCGCGGGCTTTCAGTCACCCGACCCGCGATTGCCTGGGCGCTGCTGCTGTTCATGTTCAGCTTGGCAGGGATCCCGCCGCTGCTGGGCTTCTACAGCAAGTTCGTGATCTTCCAGGCGACCATCCAGGCCGATCTTGTGGCGTTCGGTGCGATTGCCATCGCGGCGAGTGTCATCGGTGCTTTCTACTATATCAAATTCGTCAAGGTGATGTTCTTTGACGAGCCTGCGGGCGTGGTCACCGGCCAGAGCGAGACGGGCCACTGGGTGCTGCTGGGCCTGACGGCCCTCATCATCTCGCCGCTGGGTTACCTTTTGACACCTTCGCTGACCGACCTGGCTGACAAGGCGGCCCGCTCGCTGTTCCCTGTGGTGATCGCCTGACCGACATGATCCAGCTGGTCGAGGAAACCGGCTCGACCAATGCCGACCTCGCCGCTGCGCTCCGTAGCGATCAGGGATGGCCGGAAGGGGCGTGGCTGGTGGCCCGTCGCCAGACGGCCGGTCGTGGGCGGCAGGGGCGCCTATGGTTTGACGGAGCCGGTAACTTTATGGGCTCAACGGTGGTGCAGTTCGCCGACAAAGGCCCGCCGCCAGCCAGCCTCAGCTTTGTTGCTGCGCTGGCAGTTCGCGATGCTGCCGCCACGGCGCTGGGCGAGGGTGCTGACCTTGCCCTCAAATGGCCCAATGACGTGCTGCTGGATGGCGGCAAGCTCTCGGGCATTCTGCTGGAAATGGCCCGCGGGTATATTGTGGTTGGGATCGGCGTGAACCTCGCCCGCGCGCCTGACTTGCCTGATCGCAAGACTGCTGCGCTTGCCGATGTGACCATGCCCCCCGCGCTGGAGGACTTTGCCGCCAGCCTCGCTTCAGCTTTTGATCGCAGGCTCACCGCTTGGCGGACCTATGGTCTGGGACCGACGCTCCATGCCTTTCTTGCGCAGTCGATCCATGCCCAGGGTTCTCCGCTCACCGTCCACGATAGTGATGGCTCGGCCCTGTCTGGCACCTTTGCCGGGCTGGAGGAAAGCGACGGGGCCTTGCGGCTGCGCTTGGCGGATGGCAGCGAACGTGTCATTCGCGCAGGCGACATTTCGTAGATAAGGATGGCTCCCATGCTGCTCGCCGCCGATGTCGGTAACACCAATGTCGTCTTTGCTCTCTTCAGCTACGCGGATGATGGCACGCACACGATCCGCGCGCGCTGGCGGATCGCCACCGACCCGCGCCGCACCGGCGACGAATACGCAGTGTGGCTGCTCCAATTGCTCAAGATCGAGGGCGTCGAACGGTCCGATATTTCTCAGATCATCGTCGCTTCGGTTGTGCCGCGTGCTGATCACAACCTGACCGTGCTGTGTCAGAAGTATTTCGGTATCACCCCGCTGTTCGCTGGTCAGGGCAAGGCGGCGTGGCGGTTTGAGATCGATGTCGATCAGCCGTCCTCGCTCGGGGCCGACCGCGCGCTCAACATCCTTGCCGCGCACCATAAATATGGCGGCGACATGATCGTGGTCGATTTCGGCACCGCCACCAAGTTCGAGGCGGTCGACTTCACCGGCGCTTACAAGGGCGGCTCGATTGCACCGGGGATCAGTCTCTCGTTGGACGCCCTCGTCGGCAAGACCGCCAAGCTCCCGCGTATTGCGATCCGCGCGCCGGAAAGCCGCAGCGTGATTGGCCGCAACACCGAAGACCAGATGCTGATCGGCGTGTTCTGGGGCTATGTCGCGATGATGGAAGGCATGGTCGCGAAGATGAAGATCGAGATCGGCCGCCCCGCAAAGGTTGTAGCCACGGGCGGGCTCGCCATATTGTTCGACGACGCGACCGACATCTTCGATCACGTCGATGCCGACCTGACCCTCGATGGCCTCGCGATCCTCGCGCGTCAGGCGCAGGATGGCTGATCCTCTCACAGAACCGGATACAACTTGAAGAACGACTACACCCCCGAAGACGAACTCCTGTTCCTGGCCCTCGGCGGCTCGGGCGAGATCGGCATGAATGTCAATCTCTACGGAGCCCAAGGCAAGTGGATCATGGTCGATCTCGGCATGACCTTCTCCGGCGGCGAGTACCACGGCGTCGACCTCGTCTTCGCCGATCTCGAATTCATCGAGGAACGCAGCCGTGACCTCCTGGGCATCGTCCTTACCCACGCGCACGAGGACCACATCGGCGCGGTGCCCTATTTCGCGGGCGACCTCGGCGTGCCGCTCTATGCCACGCCGTTCACGGCCGATCTTGTGGCGCGCAAGCTGGAAGAGGCCGGGCTGCTCGGCAATGTCGAGCTCAACATCATCGAGGAAGACCACGGCCAGAT
>JBJTTE010000355.1:0-5833 GCA_046080005.1 Erythrobacter sp. | reverse complement strand
GGCAGGAATGCCGCGATCAGCGACC
Organism: Erythrobacter sp.; assembly: GCA_046080005.1. Taxonomy (GTDB): domain Bacteria; phylum Pseudomonadota; class Alphaproteobacteria; order Sphingomonadales; family Sphingomonadaceae; genus Erythrobacter. Next base: position 5,808 of record JBJTTE010000355.1, on the reverse strand, counting down.
ACTCGGCATCGCTCAAATCCGTCTGGTAACGCTTCGAAACCCGCGTATGCTGCGCGCGCGTGGCCGGGGTCCACATCATAATCTCCGGGTTGTCTGCAAAACCCCCGGAATCACAGCAACCTCAGCCGCTCAACCCCTTTCGAAACGGCCTCTCAGGTCGATTTTGCCGGTGGTTTGAGCCTGTCTTGCCCCTTGGCAGACTGTGCATAAGCCACGCTTGACCGCTTCTTGACCCCCCGTTTGCGGCGCTTGCCATTGGCTGCGCGGTCGCTATCGCTTGCTCCTGTAATGAAACGGTAACACCGGGGGGCGGCTGGGCGTATGCCATCGATTGCGGTCTACAGCGTTAAGGGCGGGGTCGGGAAGACGACGCTGGTGGTCAATCTGGCGTGGTGCGCGGCCGCCATCTCACGCCGCAAGACGCTCCTTTGGGACCTCGACGCGGCCAACGGATCGGGCTTTCTGCTGGGTGTCGATCCCAAGAAAAAACGCAGCGCTGACAGCATGTTCGCTGAGGGGGCGGATCCCGAAAAGCTGATTCAGCCGACAGCCGTGGCGGGGCTCGATCTGCTCCCCGCCGACGAGAGCATCCGCGCGCTGGATCGGCAGCTTGACCGGCTGGGCAAGAAGAAGCGTCTGGCGCGGCTGACCGAGACGCTGAGCAAGAACTATGACCGGATCATCTTCGATTGTCCGCCGGTTCTCAACGAATTGAGCGCGCAGGTCATCCGCGCTGCCGACCTGATCATTGTGCCGCTGCCTCCCTCGCCACTCTCAACTCGGGCCCTCGAAGTGGTGGTCGACGAGGTTCGCGGCAGCGGCAAGGGCCAACCGCCAATCCTGCCTGTGCTGTCGATGATCGACCTGCGCCGCAGCTTGCACAAGACGGCGCGCGAGGCGAACCCGAACTGGCCGACAATCCCGCTTGCCAGCGCGGTCGAACAATGCGCTGTCGAGCGCAAGCCGGTTGGAGCCTTCGCCCCACGCTCGCCGGCGGCGAAAGCCATTGCCCAACTGTGGACCGCGATCGAACGCAAGCTCGCCAGCAAGTAGCCGCATAAGCTCCGCTGCAAATCGCAGCTTTCGCATATGCAGCAAATTTGCCTATATCTGGCCATGAGCGCAGGGGTGCCGAGCGATGAGCGAATTGAGCGAGGGGCTGGGAACAATGATCGAGGGCGGCTTGTTGGGCCGCGCGGTCGAACCTGACACAGCCAAAGCAGCAGCACACGCTGCGGGACCCGTCACCTGCGCCAATTGCACCACGGTCTATCACGGCCATTTCTGCCCCGAATGTGGCCAGAAGGCGCATATTCACCGCAGCCTTGCCGCGATCGGGCACGATATCATGCACGGGGTGCTGCACCTCGACGGCAAGCTATGGGAAACGCTACCGTTGCTGGTGTTCAAGCCGGGTCAGCTGACCCGCCGCTACATCGCTGGCGAGCGCGCCAAGTTTGTTAGCCCGATGGCGATGTTCCTGTTTTCAGTCTTTGCGATGTTCGCTGTATTTCAGATGGTTGGCCTATCCACGCCGACTGATTTCGGCGAGGGCTTCGCCAGCGGAGCCAAAGGCACATCTTCGGTCTTTGAGGCCAGCATCCGCGAGCAGATCACTGATTTGGAAAAGGAACGCAGCCGTCTGCCCGCCAAGAGCGATCGCCGGCGCGAGATCGATGATGAGCTGAAGGGTCTCAACATCGTGCTCGACAAGGGCCTCAAGGAGGCGTTGCAGTCCGAAGAGGTGGAAAGCACCGGAAGCGAATGGATCGATCACGCCCTGATTGACAAGTGGAGGAAGAACCCTGGCCTGATGCTCTACAAGTTGCAGGCTAACGGGTATAAATTCAGCTGGTTGCTGATCCCGCTATCGGTTCCATTCCTGTGGGTGATGTTTGCGTGGCGGCGGCAGTTCAAAGCCTATGACCATGCGATCTTTGTTACCTACTCGCTAAGCTTCATGTCGCTGTTGTTTATCGTGATGTCGATCCTCAGCACGATCGGGAATGGGGCCCAATGGGCAGGTTTGCTGTTCGTTATCGCGGCGCCTTTGCACCTCTACAAGCAGCTGCGCCATGCCTATGGGCTGTCACGCTTTTCGACCCTGTGGCGATTGTTCATCTTGCTGGTCTGCATGCAGATCGTATTGGTGCTGTTCCTGCTGGTGCTCGGATTCCTCGGCGCCTTCTGAGCGGCCTGCACCGAACCTAGGTCGACGCGGTCAGGGCCCGCAACGGCAAAATCATGCTTAACGCGCTTGCAGAGCAACACGCCAAGAGGCAAGTCTGCCGCAGGAGTGGCGATGGCGACGATTGCGATCTACAGCGCGAAAGGCGGCGTGGGCAAAACAACCATTGCCGCCAATCTGGCTTGGTGCTCGGCTCAAAACGCCGCGTGCCGCACCTTGCTTTGGGATCTCGACCCTATTGATAGCGCGGGCTTCATGTTTGGACTCGATCCGAACCGCAAGCGCGAGGCACGCAGCATGTTCGCAGGCGATATCCCGCCGCAAATGATCATCCAGCCGAGCAGCTTTGCCGGGCTTGACTTGCTCCCGGCAGATGGCAGCCTTCGCGAGCTGGATTTGATGCTTCACCGGATGGGCCAGAGGAACCGGATCGCGACGCTTGGCCGACAGCTATTGCAGACCTATGATCGGCTGGTCATTGATTGCCCGCCGACGGTCAACGAACTCAGCGCCCAAGTCATGCGCGCGGCAACGCTGGTGATTGTGCCGCTCCCGCCCTCGCCGTTGTCGGCACGTGCCTTCGATTTCGTGGTTGATGAGATCCGGCGACACACCAAGCGTCCTCCACCGATCCTTCCGGTGCTATCGATGATAGACCGTCGCCGAAGGCTTCATGTCGAGGCGCTGGATGCCAATCCGCTCTGGCCGACGATCCCGATGGTCAGCGCGGTAGAACAATGCGCAGTGCACCACCGCCCAGTGGGTGCCTTCGCGCCTCGATCACCGGCGGGCATTTGCTTTACGCGGCTATGGGAAGGCATCGAGCACAAGCTCACGCAACTCGCTGCAAAGGATGCAGCCCAGCCAGCCTGATCAGCGGCAGGGGAAGCGGTGCTCCAGAAAGCGCACCATCACCTGCTCGATTGTGTCGCCATAGTCGCTCGCTGGGCGGGCGTAGAGCCACATGCCGATCTCGTCCGAAGTGAGCTGGGTCGAGCGTGGCGCCGGCAGGCAGGTGGCGGGCTTCGGCTCGGCGCTGGCCTTCGCCTCGATCGCCGCGCGCGCGGCGCCGAGAGCCGCGACGACGTCGCGCTGCAGCGCGTCGAGCGCGGCGGTGCGCTCGGGCGAGGGCGCGAGCCGCCCCACTGCCTGATCGCGCGCGATCCACTCCCCAAGCGTCACCGGCGCAGCCACCGCCGCAGACTGCGCCGCGACCGGAGCAGCGAGCGGTAACAGGGTCATCGTCAGGGCAAGCAAGCGCAGCGCAAGGATCATGGTCCCACCTTCGCCGACTGCGGTCGTCTGAGCGGGCTTAACGGCGGCTGAAATCCCGCCAAAAAAGGCGCCCGGATCGCTCCGGACGCCCATTGGTGATCGGGTTGCAAAAGCCTCAGGCGCCTTGCGGTGCCTCATCGCTCTTGCCGCCGAAGCGCCGCCCGGCCTTGGGGATCGCTGAGCCGCGCACAGGCGCTGTCACAAGCGGCCCGCGCGGCGCATCGGGGCGATCGATCTTGCCGTTTTCGAGCAGCGCATTGATTTCCTCGCCAGTCAGCGTCTCGTACTCGAGCAGCGCCTGGGCAAGCAGATGCAGCTGGTCTTCATTGGTCTTGAGAATGTCGGTTGCCCGCTTATGCGCACCATCGACCAAACCCTTGATCTCGGTGTCGATCAACTCGTTGGTCTTCCCGGAACGGAAGGTCCGCTGCGCCGCGCCATAGCCGAGATAGCCCTCGGACTGCTCTTCGTACTGCAGCGGGCCAAGCTTTTCGGACATACCCCACTGGGTGACCATGTTGCGCGCGAGATTGGTCGCATACTGGATATCGGAAGAGGCCCCGGAAGACACCTTGTCGTGGCCGAAGATGATCTCCTCCGCGACACGCCCGCCCATCGAGACTGACAGGTTCGCGTGCATCTTGTCCCGGTGGTAGGAGTAGTTGTCGCGCTCCGGCAGGCGCATCACCATACCCAAGGCCCGGCCACGCGGGATGATTGTCGCCTTGTGAATCGGGTCGGAGGCAGCTTCGTGGACCGAGACGATCGCGTGGCCCGCCTCGTGATAGGCGGTCATCTTCTTCTCGTCATCGGTCATCACCATGCTGCGGCGCTCGGCACCCATCATGACCTTGTCCTTGGCGTCCTCGAACTCCTGCATCGCCACCAGCCGCTTGTTGCGACGCGCGGCCAGCAGCGCGGCCTCGTTGACGAGGTTGGCAAGATCGGCGCCCGAGAAGCCCGGCGTGCCGCGGGCGATCACGCGCGGGTTCACGTCCGGAGCCAGCGGCACCTTCTTCATGTGTACGCCGAGGATCTTCTCGCGTCCGTCGATGTCGGGCACGGGTACAACGACCTGACGGTCGAACCGACCAGGGCGCAGCAGCGCCGGGTCGAGCACTTCAGGACGGTTGGTGGCGGCGATGATGATGATGCCTTCGTTAGCCTCGAAGCCATCCATCTCGACCAGCAGCTGGTTCAGTGTCTGCTCGCGTTCGTCGTTCGAGTTGCCGAGACCATGCCCACGCGAACGACCGACCGCGTCGATTTCGTCAATAAAGACGATGCAAGGCGCGTTCTTCTTGGCCTGTTCAAACATGTCGCGCACGCGGCTGGCACCGACGCCAACGAACATTTCAACGAAATCCGAACCCGAAATGGTGAAGAACGGCACGCCCGCTTCACCCGCGATGGCGCGAGCAAGCAAGGTCTTGCCGGTGCCGGGCGAGCCGACCAGCAACGCGCCCTTGGGGATCTGGCCGCCAAGCTTGGAAAAGCGCTGCGGATCGCGCAGGAATTCGACGATTTCCTGAAGTTCCTCGCGGGCTTCGTCGATTCCGGCGACATCGTCAAACGTCACTCGGCCAGACCGCTCGGTCAGCAGCTTGGCCTTGGACTTGCCAAACCCCATGGCGCCGCCGCCGCCGCCCTTTTGCACCTGGCGCAGGGCAAAGAAGGCAATGCCAAGGATCAGAATAAACGGCAGCGATTGCAGCAGGATGTAGAGGAGCATGTTGGGCTGGTCGCGCAGCTTGCCGGTGAAGCGCACCCCGTTGTCTTCCATCAGCTTGGTGATTTCGACATCATTGGGCACCGGAACAGTGCTGAACGCATCGTTGTTCTTGAACTTGCCGGTAATCATCTCGGCGCTCATCTGCACGTCCTGCACTTCGCCTTCGGCAACTGCCGCGCGGAAATCGGAATAGCGGATCGGCGTGCCGTTCGATTGGCCGGCATTGCTGAACATCGTCACCACCAGCAGCAGAGCGAGAAAGATGCCGCCCCAGATCATCAGCTGCTTGACCCAAGGGTTGGGGCCTTCGCCTTGTGGCTGGGGATCGTTGGGTTGACTCATGGCGCGGGATTCCTTTCCTCACCGATAATGTAGGCTGCCGTCAGTGAATCGCAAGATAATGCGCCCACGCGAACGTGATTGAGAACGGCGGTGCAAAATTAGACCACGGTAGCGGCGGCGAAGTGCTGCTGCGGGCGGCGTAAAAGTTGTCCACTTTGCCTTCTTTGCGCGAGCAGGGAGGGCGTGGAGATTTATACCGTGGATCTTTACCTGAAGGTGCGCCTTGCTTGCGCGGGTGGCATGAGCCAGCGCGAGGCGGCGAAGCATTTCA
>JBJTTE010000354.1:0-7485 GCA_046080005.1 Erythrobacter sp. | reverse complement strand
CGTGCGGCCGCCTGCACCCCGAAAGAACGACGCCCGAGCGGAATCTCGTTGAGATAAAGCTCCAAAATCTCCTGCTTGGTGAGCACTTCCTCGATTCGGCCCGCAAGGATCATCTCCTTGAGCTTGCGGGTCACCGAGTATTCGTCGCCCAGAAGCAGGTTTTTGGCCACCTGTTGGGTGATGGTCGATCCGCCCACCGCCCTCTCGCCCGAGCCAAACTTTATCACGTAATCGAGCACGGCGTTGGCGGTGCCAAGGAAATCGACCCCTCCGTGGCTAAAGAAGTTTTTGTCTTCGGCCGAAAGATAGGCCTCGATCATCTGCTCCGGGAAATCGGCAAATTGCAGCTGCACCCGCCGCTCGCGCGCATAGGAATGGACGATCTCGCCATCGACCCCCCGCACCACCGTCGGCAGAGGTGTTTCGTAGACAAGCAGCGCTTTGGCATCGGGCAGATCGCTCGCTAGCCAAACGAAGACCATGATCCACAGCGCCAGAAACAGGCCGAACAGAACCGCGATCATCTTGAACAGGCGGCTTTCGCGCCAGCGCGCACGAAACCAGGCCAGCGCACCGCCAAGGTCGCGATTGACGCGGTAGCGCAGATAGGCCCACGTCGAAGGCTGGTCAGGAGAAAGAACGGGCTCGGTCATGGCGTGGTGCAACTAGCACGCCGTGATTGGCCTAGGCTAGCAGGTTTGCAAACCTATTCCCGGCCCGCCTCAGGATCGCGGCGCCGCGCGAAATACACCCGGATTGCCCGTGCCAAGACGCCCGCATAGCGCGCACGCCCCTGCACAGTGGTCAGCTGCGCACGATCATTGATATTGGTGACAAACCCGCTTTCAAACAGCACCGACGGCACATCGGGCGCGCGCAGCACGGCAAGCGCGGCGGCGCGGCTCGGGTCTTGCACAAAGGCCAGATCACGCTCGCCTTCGCGCACCACCAGTTCGGCAAATGTAAGCGCGTCCTCCTGGGTGCGCTGCTGCGAGAGCTCGACAAGAATCGCGCTGACGGTGTCGCTCTGCCCTTCAATGGTGATGCCATTAAGGCGATCGGCATCATTCTCGCGCGCAGCAAAGCGCTTTGCTGCCTCGCTCGAAGCCGCATTCGAAAGCGTATATATGCTCGCACCGCTCACATCGGAGCGGCTCCCCGCGGAATCGGCGTGGATCGAGATAAACAGGTCGGCATCAAGCAGACGCGCGATTTCAGGTCGATGCGGGAGCGGCAGGATCCGTTCATCATCGCGCGTCAAAGCCACCCGGATACCGCCTTGGCGAAGAAGCTCGTCACGCAGCGCAAGCGAAATCGCAAGCGTGATCGACTTCTCGGTAAACTGCTTGCCGTCAGAATCAGTGCCGATCGCGCCCGGATCGCGCCCGCCATGCCCAGCATCTATCACTACGAGCGGGCGTGAAGGATCGTCAGGCCCGGAAATGGGCGGCAGCTCAATCTGTGTCTGATCCTCAAAGAACTCAAATCGCTGAATGTAATCCCGGCCCAACTGCGGCACAGGTATCCGCACACCTAAGAGAGCCGCGCCGCCCAGCAATGCAGCCGGGACGAGCAGAACGATCAATAACAGGGTGCGATAACTCATTGTCGTAGGCGGCTTACGTTCCTGTGCGACGAAACCGCAATAGAGTTGCGCGCTTTGCCCCACAGTGCTAGCAATCGTGCTCAAGAGGCTGGTTCAAGCTGCTTCAGCGCAGCCAACGCGTTCGCCTCTTTCGCCGGGGCATAGGCCTTATCGCATCCCGGTCCAATACAGGTTGATGTAGTGACGAGACGTTTTTCCCGCCAGACGAGCACAATGCGTGATCCACGCGTGCGTGCTGTCGCGGGTCAAAGCGCGGCTATGTGCCGCACGTTCGCCATTGCAGACACAAGCTTCGCGCTGCCCGCCGCAATCCGCGGCCAAAGCGCGATCATCCTTTCCGGCACGGCGCATTGCCGCACTGGTTCACCCAACAAAACGCGCTCGCTTCGCTCCCGCTCGCGGGGCTGGCCGGGCGCATGGAGATTATTGAATGGCAACGCGCATGCTTATCGATGCGCGCCACCCGGAAGAAACCCGGGTGGCGGTTCTGCAAGGCAACCGGATTGAGGAATTCGACTTTGAATCTGCCGAAAACAAGCAGATCAAGGGTAATATCTATCTCGCCAAGGTAACCCGGGTTGAGCCCTCGCTGCAGGCGGCATTCGTCGACTTCGGCGGCAATCGTCACGGCTTCCTGGCGTTCAGCGAAATCCACCCCGATTACTACCAGATCCCCAAGGCAGACCGCGACGCGCTGCTCGCCGAAGAGGCTGAGGCTGCCGAGGAAGAAGAGCGACTGCGGGCTGAGGAAGAGGCCGAAGGCATCTCGCCCGGTGCGGAGTATGACGCCGACGACGACAGCGGCGAGGCGCTCGCCGAGGATTTCGCCGAGAATGGCGTTGAAGAAGTCGACACCTCCGACAAGGATGACGTCGCCACGATCGAAGGGGGTGCGTCGGACGAGGACCCCTCCGATGACGAAATTACCGATGAGAGCGCTGAAGAAAGCGACAACGGGGAAGATCGTGGTCGCCGCGGCCTTGGTCGCCGCCGTCAGGGCAAGGGCGACAGCAAGGGTGGCCGCAGCCGCGCCAAGCAAGTCGACGAAGTGCGCGCCAAGCGGATGGCGCTGCGCCGCCGCTACAAGATCCAAGACGTTATCCAGCGTCGTCAGGTGCTGCTGGTGCAGGTCGTCAAGGAAGAGCGCGGCAACAAGGGCGCAGCGCTGACCACCGATCTCAGCCTTGCCGGGCGTTACACGGTGCTGATGCCCAACAGCACCAGCGGTGGCGGTATCAGCCGCAAGATCAGCTCGACGAGCGACCGCAAGCGCCTGAAGGAAATGGTTTCAGACCTCAAGCTGCCCAAGACCATGGGTCTGATCGTCCGCACCGCTGGCATGAGCCGCACCAAGCCCGAGATCAAGCGCGACTTCGATTACCTCGCGCGCGTGTGGGACGAGATCCGCGAAAAGACCCTCGCTTCGGTTGCGCCGGCACTGATCCATTCGGACAGCGACCTCATCAAGCGTGCGATCCGCGACATCTACAATAAGGAAATCGAGGAAGTCGTCGTCGAGGGCGGGGAAGGCTATGCCTCGGCCAAGGCCTTTATGAAACTGCTCATGCCCAGCCACGCGCGGCGGGTGAAGGCCTATTCCGATCCGGTACCGCTGTTTCAGCGTTATGGTGCGGAGGACCAGCTGCGCGCGATGTATGATCCGATGGTGCAGCTGCGGAGCGGCGGCTATCTGATCATCAACCCGACCGAGGCACTGGTGTCGATCGACATCAACTCGGGCCGTTCGACCAAGGAACACGGGATCGAGGCGACCGCGCTTCACACCAATCTGGAAGCTGCCAGGGAAATCGCCCGCCAACTGCGTCTGCGCGACATGGCTGGCCTCGTTGTGATCGACTTCATCGACATGGAATATCCCTCCAACGTCCGCAAGGTCGAGAAGGCGATGAAGGAAGCGCTCAAGAATGACCGGGCGCGCATTCAGGTCGGCCGGATCAGCTCCTTTGGTCTGATGGAAATGAGCCGCCAGCGGCTACGCACCGGGGTGCTCGAGGCGACCACCCGCCCCTGCCCGCATTGCGACGGCACCGGCCTTGTCCGCACTGCCTCCTCTGCCGGACTTTCCGCATTGCGCCTCATCGAAGACGAGGCAGCGCGGGGCAGGGGCACGCAGATCCGCCTCGCGGCGAGCACCGAGGCAGCGATCTACCTGCTCAACGAGAAGCGCTCCGATCTGGTCGAGATCGAGCAGCGTTACGGGGTAAGCGTCGAGGTCGTGCCCGAAGGCGAGCAGGAAGGCGCAAAGATGAGCGTCTCGAGCGGCGGCCCACGCCCGCTCCATGCGCCGAAGTTCGAGCCGATCATCGACGAGGATGATGGCGAGGACGATCTGGTCGAGGACGAGGACGATTACGCCGAGGAAGAGGCCGAGGAGCGCGAACCTCGGCAGCAGCGCCGCGAACGCGCCGATAATGACGATGATGGCGGTCGCAGCAAGAAGAAGCGCCGCCGTCGGCGGGGTGGGCCCAGCCGCAATCGTGACCGCGACGACAGCGCCGAAGGCGAAGCTGGCGAAGAGAGCGCCGAAGCTGGTGTCGAAGACGAAGAGGTTGGCGAAACCTCGGCGGGCGATGTGGCTGGCGACAGTGAGGCACGCCCCAAGAAGCGCCGCCGCCGCGGTGGTCGCGGACGCAAACGCCGCGAGGGCAGTGAAGGCGAAACGCTGGCTGAAGACAGCGAAGCGGAGAGCGTCGATGGCGCTTCGCCGGAAGCCCTTCCCGAGCTTGAGGCTCCGGCTGTTGAAGCCGAGGTCGCTGTCGAGGAAGCCCCAGCCGAGAAGCCGAAGCGCGCCCGCGCGCCGCGCAAGGCGAAGCAACCTGAACCGGTTGCCGCAGAGGCGGCCAATGATGCCGATGAAGCGCCTGCGCTAGAGGCCGAAGCCGTGGCGGAGAAGCCCAAGCGCAAACGTGCACCGCGCAAGGCCAAGACGGTTGATGCGGAACCAGCGGAAACCGCCGAGGTCATCCCGCTGGTTGCGCCAGAACCTCCCGCCGACGCATCTGCGGCCGAAGCGGCGCTCGAACCCGAAACCGTTGCCAAGCCGCGCCGCGGCTGGTGGCAGCGCACCTTCGGCGAATAATCAGGCTGTTATTGTGGCAGAAGACGAAGGCGGGAGCGGGCAACCTCTCCCGCCTTTTTCATACCCGCTTTCTTCATGAAAGCTTGCGGGCCACACCCCATTCCATCCAACCGGCAAAGCGCGGTGCCTGGGGCGTATAGCCCTCCCCGAGCGACTCGACCGCGAAGCCAGATCCCGCCAAGGCGCTGCTGATCGGACGGGTAAGGTGGCAGCCGCCCGCCAACCGTTTCCACACCGGCTCGATTCTTTGCTGCCAGCGATGGACACTGGCATCGGGGGCACGACCATGTTCGAGGAACAGTGCCTCGCCGCCCGGACGCAGGATCCGGCGAAGCTCGCTCATGACCTGCGCCGGGTCCTCGACCGAGCACAAAGTGAATGTGCACACCACGCAATCAAAGCTGGCATCATCAAACGGGATCGCCTCGCCCGATCCCTGCCTGATGTCCGCCGCCCAGCCCTTGGCTTGCGCTGCCGCTAGCGCGCCTTCGAGCAAGCCCGGATGCGGGTCGATCCCGGCATAGGAGGTAATCGCCTGCGGATCGTAGAACGCATGGTTGATCCCGCCGCCACAGCCCAATTCGAAGACAGCACCGCGCGCACGCGGCACAACAGCGGCCCGGCGCTTCATCACTTGCCCCTGGCTACAGGCGCAAGTGATCAGACGCGGCATCACATGGGCATCGTACCAAGTCCTAAGTCCCATTTGCACCCTCCCCCGCAAAAGCACTATGTTAGTAGCCATAGTCGTGGCACGATACGTCTGGGTTGCCAACATCGCACCTAGCCTGACCTGGCAGCTCAGAGGATGCCGCAATGACATCGACCGCCGCGCCGAAATCCACTTTTCGCTTTCACCCGAAACTCTGGATTGCTGCCGCCATGCTGCTGGCCTTCCCAGCAGCAGCGATGCTGATGAGCGATAAGATCACTTGGACCGCGGAAGTGCTCGCGGCCTCCGCTGTGCTGTTGACCTTGCTCTGCGTTGGCTTGGAGATCGCGTGGAACCGTCTGGACGCGTTCCGCTGGCGCGTGGGCGGGGCCTTGCTATTGGCCCTGCTGTTCGTGACGGTATGGGCCCATTTGGCGGTTGAGCTGTTCAGCTAGGCTGGAATTTCGGCCCCGCGAAAATCGAAAATGCGGCCCGTTTGTGCCGGAGTCAGGCTGGTGAGAACGTCGATCAGGTTGGCGGCCGCTGCCTCTGGCGAGGTCAATTGCCCGTCCGCCAGGCCCGCCTGAAAAGGCTGCGACAAGGCGCTGTCGACCGTGCCCGGGTGGAGGCCGGCAATGATGCTCTCGGGATGCGTCCGCGCAAATTCAATCGCAAGATTTTTCAGATACATATTCAACGCAGCCTTGCTCGCGCGATAGGAATGCCAACCGCCGAGACGATTATCGGCGATTGACCCCACCCGGGCGCTCAGTGCGGCAAAGGTAAAGGGCTGCGCACGCGGCATGATCGCTAGGCAATGTTTGGCGATCAGCGCTGGGCCGATTGTGTTCAAGGCCAGCACCTCGGCCATCGCGGCGGGATCAAGCCGCTTGTAGGTGCGCTCCGGCCCTGTGCCGTCGGCAAGCGTCAGCACGCCCGTCGCAACGATCACCCATTGCGGCGGATCGAGTCGCATCATCTCGGCCGCAGCGGCAATGCTGGCTTCATCCTTGAGATCAAAGGTAAAGGGCCGGATCGCAGCGCCTTGAGGCATCGCGGTGCTGCGTGCACCCGCATAGATCAACTCGCTCCCGCGCGCCGCAAGCTGCGCGCACAAGGCGCCTCCGATCCCGCCGCTTGCCCCGAATACCGCAGCAACGCGCGGCGCCGGCTTCGTATTTTCGGGCAAATGTGTCTCGTGCGCCATTGCTCCACAAAGCGCACTATGCGCCGCATGGTTCCGGCAGGTGAAGCTGCATCAACGCCTGCACAAATCCTTGCAACAGCGCACGCTTGCCACGCACGGCAGAGCCGCTAGAACAGTCGCAAACTGGATCGGGATCAGACAATGGCGACCTTCACTTTCCCCAAGAATTCGAAGATCAATGCGAATGGCAAGGTCCACAAGGCCACCGGTGGCCGGGTCAAGACCTTCAAGATCTACCGCTACGATCCCGATAGCGGCCAGAACCCACGTTACGACAAGTTCGAGCTCGATCTCGACGAATGCGGGCCGATGGTGCTCGACGCGCTGTTCAAGATCAAGAACAATGTTGACCCCACGCTCACCTTCCGCCGCTCCTGCCGCGAAGGCATCTGCGGCTCGTGCTCGATGAATATGAACGGCAAGAATGGCCTTGCCTGCACCACCGCGATTGAAGACCTCAACGGCGAAATCCGCATCACCCCGCTGCCGCATGTGGACGTGATCAAGGATCTCGTGCCCGATTTCACCCATTTCTACGCGCAATATGCCTCGATCCGCCCGTGGCTGCAGACTGTCAGCCCGACACCTTCGGGCAAGGAGCGGTTGCAATCGCCCGAACAGCGCGAGAAGCTCGACGGTCTTTACGAGTGCATCCTGTGCGCCTGCTGCTCGACCTCGTGCCCGTCCTATTGGTGGAATTCGGACAAGTTCCTCGGCCCGGCGATCTTGCTCCAGGCCTATCGCTGGCTGGCAGACAGCCGTGACGAGATGACCGGCGAGCGTCTGGATGACCTCGAAGACCCGTTCCGCCTCTATCGCTGCCACACCATCCTGAATTGCGCGAAGGCCTGCCCGAAGGGCCTCAATCCCGCCAAGGCGATCGCCGAGCTGAAGAAGCTCATGGTGGAGCGCCGGGTCTG
>JBJTTE010000353.1:0-10647 GCA_046080005.1 Erythrobacter sp. | reverse complement strand
CTCATCTTGATTGTCGCGCATTCTCACCCTGATTGTCGCACGACACGCCACCCTTAATGCGCGAGACAGATCGCCGGGCCGCGTTGATTGCCTGAATGGGAAGCCCCGAACCGAGCAGTACCTGATTAAAGGCGCGCAACTGCTCCAGCGAGACCCCCTCGACGAGCGCCTCCATCAAGGCCGAGCCGCCGCCAGAAATCAGCGCTACGAGACAGTCGCCTTCGGTCAGCCCCTCTGCCAGCGCGAGCGCGGCGGCTCCGGCTTCCAGACTTGCCGCATCGGGTGTCGGATGAGCGGCCAGCATCACGCGGGTGCGGGGTAGCCCTGCCAAGGATGGGTGGTCAACGCCGTTGGGGGCAATCACCAGCATGTCGGTCTGCGGGCCGTAGATGCGCGCCGCGACATGCGCCATGGCCACTGCCGCCTTGCCTACAGCGATCACGACGGTGCGTCCGGCCCATGTCGGCAAAGGCAGGTGCACAGGAAGGCAGACGGCAGGCTGTGCCGCGGCGACGGCGGTATCGAACAGGTGTCGCAGCAGCTCATTCACATCAGGCTCCCAAGGCGATCCTGCGCTGGTTGTTCCGACCTCCTGGTGCGGGTGGCGCTCGCGGCGCGAGCGCGACACTCCAAGGCGTATTCTGGTTGGCTTTACCTGAGTACCTGACAACCCTGATCAAGCCAAAACACTCGCTGGCCGCGCAGACTTGAGATTGCCACTAGCGCTGCCACAAAAGTTCTCCAATGGTTCTGACTGAAAGAACTGGACAGGCATCTTGTCGACATATTGCACACTAGGGGACGAGGTTCGGGCATGAAGGAGCACGCAGCTTGGAGCCGGTGGAGTTACGAGGCGCCCATTTCGATCGGGGATCTTGGCTCTGCGCTGCTAAAGGCTGCATTTGAAAACCGCGCAATCAGTTTCGCGACCGCGTTCAGTTTGGAGTGTGTGCGGTGACAATCCGAAAGCCCTATCTACTGTTCACGGGTGATGCCGTACTCGACGGGTTTGCAAAGACCGCATTTGGTCTGCGCGATTGGGCGCTGCCCGATGTGGTCGGCCAATGGCGCCTGCCCGATGGTATGGTCGATCTTGGTTTGCCAATGCTGGCACCTCCGGCCGCATATGCTGCGGGTGCCCGGTCCTTGGTCATTGGCGTGGCCTCGATTGGAGGGCGCGTGCCGGACACCTGGCATGCACCTCTCATTGAAGCACTGGATGCCGGTCTCGACATCGTCAGCGGGATGCATACGCGTCTTGCCGATATCCCGGCCATTGTCGAAGCTGCGCGGATTGCAGGCCGTGTGCTGCATGATGTGCGCCATCCGAGACAGACGTTTCCTGTTGGCACGGGGCGGAAGCGTTCAGGCAGACGACTGCTCACCGTTGGCACCGACTGCGCGCTGGGCAAGAAGTACACGGCGCTTGCGGTTGCCCGGGCTCTTCAAGAGCGTGGCCACGCTGCGGACTTCCGCGCGACAGGCCAAACGGGGATCATGATCGCGGGTGCGGGGATTGCCGTGGATGCGGTGGTGGCGGATTTTGTGTCGGGCGCAGCCGAGACCCTGTCTCCTGCTGCTGACCCTGCCCATTGGGACGTGATCGAAGGCCAAGGCGCGCTGTTTCATCCAGGCTATGCCGGCGTCACACTGGGCCTTGTGCATGGCTCGCAGCCGGATGCAATGATCCTGTGCCATGATCCGACACGCACGACGATTTCGGACTATCCGTGGGCACCTCTGCCGGCTCTGGACCAGGCTATGGCCGCCTATATTGCCGCTGCGAAGATCACCAATCCCGATCCACACTTTGTCGGCATCAGTCTGAATACCTCAAAGCTCAACGCGGCAGACGCTGCTGCTCTCGCGCGGCGTCTGGAGCAGGAGCACAATTTGCCGGTGTGCGATCCGATGCGGTTTGGGATTGGTGAAGTCATCGATCACATTGAAGCGCGGTTCGGTGGCCCGGTCAGCAGTCCGGCATGACCGTCACCTTGTGCATCGAAGAACGTCGCTGGCCGATGCGCGAGCCCTTCGTGATCGCGCGCCAAACGATCACGCATCAGGCGGGGCTTGTTGTCTCTCTTGAAACGGGCGACGGACTTTTGGCACGAGGGGAAGCTTACGGGGTGGACTATGCCGGGGAAACACCCGCGATCATGCGCGCCCAGCTGGAGGCTGTGCGGTCCAAAATCGAGGCGGGCCTCACGCGGGCCGATGCTTTGACTTTGCTGCCTACAGGAGGGGCGCGGTGCGCGCTGGACGCGGCGCTGTGGGATCTCGAGGCGAAGCGCAATCCGCACGGCCTGACCGGTGTGTTGGGTCAATCCTTGATGCCGGTGACGACGGCATTCACCATCGGGATGCGCTCGCTCTCTGCCTATGCTGAAACCGCTGCGCGATGCGCAAACCTGCCGCTGCTCAAGGTGAAGGTCAATGCAGACGATCCCTTGGAGGCGATCCGAGCAGTGCGGAAAGGTGCCCCGGATGCGGCCTTGATCGTCGACCCCAATCAAGCTTGGTCGGTTGCAGAGCTCAAGGCGCTGGCCGAACCATGTGTCGATCTCGGCGTTGTGCTGCTTGAGCAGCCCATCGCAGTGGGCGCAGAGGCCGGGTTGGAGGGCTGGCGATCGCCACTCCCTCTGGCGGCGGACGAACTGATCAACGATGTTAGCGACCTGGATCGCGCGCAAGGGCGGTTTGATGTGGTCAACATCAAGCTCGACAAGTGCGGTGGCCTAACTGCGGCGCTGGCCTTGGCGGATGCCATTGAGGCGCGTGGCATGAGGCTTATGGTAGGTTGCATGGCGGGCTCCTCGTTGGCCATGGCACCGGCTATGGTGCTGGCTCAACGCTGCGCCTTTGTGGACCTTGATGGGCCGCTGTTGCAGTCGGCAGACTGGCCCGATGCCCTTGTTTACATAGCTGGCGTAGTCCAGCCGCCGAGCCGGGCGCTCTGGGGATAAGCGCTCCGGGCAAAGCCAAGCAGAGCTTCACCATCAATCGCGATCAATGCGCCGCACTGTTGTGGCCTTGCTTAATCGGCTTGACGCATCAGCGACCGGGAGAAGCCGGACATGGGCTTGCCCCGCCCGGTACTCAGTTATCGCGTTCAAACAGAAGTTGGGCCCACTCGCCGCGATCAGCGGGACCACGACAGGCCCAGAACTCGCGTTCTGCGGAGTTGCACACGATGACCGCATTGGTCGTCGCCCCCGATTGGTCCTCTGCAAATCGGTTGATACTCAGCCGCCCATCGCCGCGATCAGCGAACAAGCCCTTAAGCCCATCAATCGTATGCTCGTCCGAGGCAGCGAGCAGAGCTTGGGCGCGAGCAAAACGCGCATGGGTGCTTTCCGAAAGGTCGGTTTCGAGCTCGACGTTGTCGGCGAACAGGCAGTGGTTAGAGCGCGCGAGCGGGCCATCGCGGGTAGAGCGGCTATAGGCGCGCTGGGGTGTCCGTTCCCATTCCACCGCCTGCTCGGCATCACCGACCCAGTACGAATGCGCGCCCGCGACCGGCGCATGTTCAAGAACCGCACTCGCGGCGGTGAGCGTCGGCTGCGCCAAGGCGCAATGCAGCACCGAGAGATAGGGAATGCCGACCTGCGCGCCGTGGGTCTTGAGGTTGGTGGTGCCAACCGCAATGCCATGCTGGTTCATCCCCATCAGCGTCTGGCACCCGGCACAGGTCACGGTCCAGGTTTCCAGGCCATCGTCAGGCAGGCGGTGGAGCGCGATCACATAGTCCACATCTGGCCCGTTGAGATCCCACGTCTGACCTTGCAGGCTGCGCCCTGATGCAGTCTTCGCCGGCGGAAGCAGCATAGCGGTGCAGCCTTCATCTTCCAGCACCATAGGGTCGCCGGGCAGTATGATGATGTCGCGCACATCGGTCATGTTGGCGGTGGTGAATAGCCGCACGGGATCGATCCCTGCGCCTTCTGCGATACCCAGATGTTCGGTATAGCCTGCCGGATCAAAGACTCTGACACGCTCAAGACAGGCCGCACCGGCCGCGAACAGGGGGTCGGTCCCGCCATGCCCGCGCTCACGCAAATAGGTTTCGACTGCTGCGATCCGATCAGCCACGAAGGCGCCGATCAGATCACGGAAATGAGCACCATATTGGCGGCCCATGGCGTCGGGTGTGCCCCGGACGGTCAACTGCGGCAGGTCGAGTTTGGTCATATCTGAGGTTAGCATCATCAAGCCGATTGTGCAGCCAAATCAAAATCCGCCTCGCCAGGGTGCGGCAGCGGGCTATGCCCATTCAGCGATGAGCCCTGTGGTCCGATCAGATCATAATCCTTCACAGATTGCGTCATCACCGCTAGCGTATCGCGCAAGCTTGTCTCATCCAGACCGCGGGTGATGAACACCATGCGGGTGCGACGATCGTCGGAAGGCCAGGCATCGAGCATCACCGGAGGATGGAATATCTTCTGCACACCGTGAAGCACCATTGGCTTGTCCAGCCCCTTGATATTGACGATGCCCTTGATCCTCAGCACCTTGGATCCGTTGAACAGCATCAGAGTGTGCAGCCAGAGATCAAACGCTTCAGCCTCCAGCGGTTCGTCAAAGGTCAGGCAGATCGCGTGAATATCGGCATCATGGCGATTGATGTCATGGTGGTGATCATGGCCATGATGATCGTGATGGTGGTCGCTGTGATCATGGTCGTGGTGATGATCGTGATCGTGGTGATGATCGTCATGGCCGTGGTGGTGGTGATGGTCATCCGGGCGCTCATAGGCCTCGGCATTCAACCACCGCTGCACATCCATCGACTTGGTTTGCGGATTGTAAAGCCCCGCATCGAACAGCCGCTGCGGCTCGACAACGCCCTGAACGGTACGGATCACCGGCGCACCGGGGTTAAGCGCACGCAGGCGCACCTCGATCCTGGTCGTCTCTTCAGGGCTGGCGAGATCGGTCTTCGTAAGCAGCAACCGGTCAGCCACCGCAGCCTGCTTGCGCGCTTCCTCCTGCGAATCGAGGGTCGCCATGCCATTGACCGCATCGACCGCAGTAATCACGCCATCGATGCGGTATTGGGTCACCAGCCGCTCATCCGTCATCAGCGTGTGCAGAATCGGGGCAGGGTCGGCAAGGCCAGTGGTCTCGATCACCACCCGATCAAACCAGCGAACTCCGCCCCGCGCAAAACGCCACGGTGCATCGCGCAAGGTGCGCACCAGATCACCGCGAATGGTGCAGCACAGGCACCCGCTCGACATTTCGACCACCACATCCTCGTCTGACGTGGCGAGCAGATCATGGTCGATGCCGATCGCGCCAAATTCGTTGATGATGACCAATGTCTTGGCCAGTGCCGGATCGCGCACGATGTGATTGAGGATCGTGGTCTTGCCGGAACCCAGAAAGCCCGTGAGCAGCGAAATGGGAATATGTGCCTTTTGTCCGAGCGTGGCGCTCATAATGATGCCTTTCGGGCTATGGCCGACGCAGCGGGAACGCCGGATATCAGGAAGAGATGATGCGGACCAGCCGTCTTGGCAAGGACCGCAACAAATAGTGAAATATTTTAGTATCTTCGGTCTCGCGGGCAGAAGGCATGGTGCCCCTGCCCATTAAGACACAGGGCCGAACGCTTCGCTGCGCGGAGCAAGGCGTGCTTCGGCATAGCGGGCAAAGGCTTCAACCGCCCCGGTCATTCGGGCGGCGGTGAGCAGGCAGATTGCAGCCTCGGGTAGGGCTGGCCAGCCTTCTCCTGCTACGATCAGGTCAGGCGGGAGACGCCGCTGCGGCAAGACACTCCAGCCCAGCCCAGCGCGCACTGCGGCGACCTGTCCGGCTTCGCTCGGCGAGGCATAGACCACATCGCCCGCAAGGCCAGCTTTCGCCAGCGCTTCCAAGGCCCTTGCCCGATAGACGCAAGGGGCAGGGGCGAGAACCAGCGGCACTGGGCCCGCAGGGCTTGATCCTTCGGCTCGCGGAGGGCCGACCCAGCGCAGTTCTTCATGCCGCAGCACCTGCGCGCCCGCCATTACTAGCCCGGGGTCCTGCTTGATAAGGATCAGATCAAACGCTCCCTCCTCGAACTGCTCGACCAGATGCAGCGTCAGGTCGCAGCGCACGTGCAACCGGACACGCGGATGAGCGGCGGCAAAATCGGCGAGAATGGCCGGGAGATCGGCACTGGCGACGTCCTCGGGGCAGCCGAGGCGCACGTCGCCCGCCACGTCCTCCTCTTCGCGGAACCGGGCAAAGAGAGCGGCGGCGGCATCGACCACGGCCTGCGCGTGGGGCACGAGGCGCTCGCCTGCTGCGGTCAGGGTCACCTGCCGTGTGGTGCGTTCGAACAGGCTCGCCCCCAGCATCGCCTCAAGCCGCCGCACCTGCGCTGACACCGCAGACTGGGTGCGGTGCACCCGGCTTGCCGTGCGCGTAAAGCTGCCAGTCTCGGCCAGATCGAGAAAGGTCTGAAGCAGCGGAACATCGAGCGGCAACATGGCCACAAAGCGGTAAACCTCGGCGGGGTGCGGTCAAGCTGATTAAACAGTATCGTTTATCAATCGGTGCAATTTTTTGCGTTTCCGGAGCTAAACTGATCCTGCTTATAGACCATCTCGTTCGGATAGAGCTCCGAACACAGTTTCAACCCCGCCTGTCCACCTGCCTCTGATCCCTGCCCATCGCCCTCCTCGGTCCCCACTGGGACCGCGTCGGCGAGAGCGCAGAGCTATGCCCAGTCACTCCCAGAAAGGACAACCCACATGACCACCCTGACCCGCACCCGGTCGATGCTTGCCGCCCTTGCCCTGCCGCTCATCGCGCTGGCTACGCCGGCCCTCGCCAAGCCCGCCAAATCCGCACCTGCCGCAGCAGCTGCCCCGGCGCCGCAGTGCATTACCGAGCGTGAGGTGGTCGATGCGCAGCGGGCCTGGGGCGAAGGCATTATCGCGATCGGCAAAGTCTATAGCGAAGGCGGCGACTACTCCGCCGCCGCAGCCAATCACATCAACCGCTTCTACGGCTATGATCTGAGCCTCGTGCTGTTCAAGCCGACCCTCGCTGCGGTCGACCAGTTCCGCACCTCGTTTGATTCCGCCCTGTCCTATTTCGTTGGCGGCAACCCCTCTTTCCCTGAGGACAAGGGCTTTGCCATCAAGCCGTGGACCAAGGTCCGCTGGAAGAATTATGGCATCGTCAACAACAGCTGCACCATGGCGGTAGCGATGGGCAACTACTGGTTCACGCCAGCCGCTGGCGGCCCGGACACCAAGGTCGAATACAGCTTTGCCTATGTGCGCGGGGAACAAGGCGATCTTAAGATCGTCGTTCACCATTCATAAGTGCCGTTCAATCCGAACTGAGCGCAGCCGCGCAGCAACCCATGGGGGCAAAATCCATGACTTTTTCTCGCAATACCAAGGAGCGCTGCGGTGCCTGTTGACGCCCTGTTGCAGCCGGTGGTGCTGTTCTTCCTACTCGGCGCGCTCGCTGCCTTCGCCCGCTCGGACCTCGCGGTCCCTGAGGCGGTGGCCAAGGCGATCGCGCTCTATCTGATGATGTCGATCGGGCTCAGGGGCGGGGGTGAGGTTGCGCATGAGGGGCTGACCGGGGCCATGCTGATCGCTGGTGCCTGCGGCCTCGCGCTGTCTTTCGTCCTGCCCCTGCCGGCCTTCTGGGCACTTCAGAAACTGGGCAAGCTTGACCGGACCAATGCCGCTGCGGTGGCTGCGCATTATGGCTCGGTCAGCGTGGTCACCTTCGCGGCTGGCTCCGAGGTATTGCGGAATATTGGCATGGCCCCTGCGGGCTTCATGGTCGCGGTGCTCGCGTTGATGGAGACACCTGCGGTTCTTACCGGCCTCTTGCTCGCCAAGCGCGGGCAGAGCGATGCGCTCTCGGCGCGGGGGGGGCTGTGGCACGAGACCTTCTTCAATGGATCGGTGGTGCTGATGGTTGGCAGTTTCATCATTGGCGTGATCGCGGGAGAGAAGGGCTTTGCTCCGATCGCCCCGGTTTTCGACACGCTTTTCAAAGGGATGCTCTGCCTGTTCCTGCTCGACATGGGACTGATCGCGGCCCGGCGATTGATGGACCGGCGCGCGCTGACCTTCCGCACCGCCGCGCTTGCCATCGCTCTGCCGGTGATCAACGGGACCATCGGCGTGACCCTCGCGCTGGCCGCCGGGCTCGACGTCGGATCGGCCGCTGCACTCGGCATCCTCGCGGGCAGCGCCAGCTATATCGCGGTGCCCGCCGTGATGCGCCTTGCCTTGCTAGAGGCCAATCCCGGCCTCTATCTGGGCATGAGCCTTGCTGTCACCTTCCCCTTCAACCTGACCCTCGGCATCCCCTATTATGCGTGGATCGCCAAGACTTTAGACGGGATGATCTGAGATGACCGAAACCACCATTCGCCGCCGTATCGAGGTCCTGACCGATGGACCGCTGGTCCCCGGGATCGAGCGGATCGCCGCCAACGCGGGCATCGAACACTACACCCTGATCCCGACCTCGGGCGGGATGGGCCACTCGGGGCGGTGGCGCGACGACCAGATTTCTGGTGCGACCGCCAAGGTCATGTTCATGGCAGTGACGACCCAGGAGGGGGCTGACCGAATGATCGACCAGCTCACACCGCTGCTGGAGACGCATCACATGGTGGTGCTGGTCAGCAATGTCGAAGTGATCCGCGGTGAGCGCTTCGCCTAAGCGGCAATGTTTCACATGAAACATCGAAAAATGCCGCGCTAGCGGGGGTCTAGCAGGGGTCCAAAGCGGGTCTGGCACGGGTCTAACCCGCGCCTGGCAGTCATCAAAATCGCGCTGGCGCCCTGCCAAAACGTGGCACGGATTGATTACCCCTGACGCCCGCAGCCGTTTCAGGGCTGCGGCGCGGCAGGCGCCCCGGCCTTGTACTTGGCAAACCATGCAAGGATCGCCGAGGCCTTTGCGCCGCTCTGCGATGGCCGCGCGGCGATCCCGCCGTGGCTCGCGCCCGGGATCTTGATCAGCGCGGTCGGCACCCCGCGCAGCCGCAGCGCGGTGTAATATTGCTCGGATTCGCTCACCGGGGTGCGGAAATCCTCCGCACCGACGATCACCATCGTTGGCGTGCTAACATTGCCCACCAGCGAGAGCGGCGAGAGCTTCCAGTAGAGCTCCTGATTCTCCCACGGCTGCGCACCCAGCCAATAGCGCCCGAAGAACGCCGGGCCATCGGCGGTCAGCACCTGGCTGGTCCAGTTGATCACCGGCTTCTGCGTCACGGCTGCCTTGAACCGGTTGGTCTTGCCGACGATCCAGCTGGTCAGCACCCCGCCGCCCGATCCGCCAGTCACAAACAGCGCGTCGGGATCGGCCACGCCTTCGGCAATCGCCGCATCAACGATGCTGATGAGATCGAAATAGTCATTGCCGGGATAGGCCTTGTCGATCTGGTTGGCAAAATCCTCGCCATAAGACGTGGAACCACGCGGATTGGGCGACAGCACCGCATAGCCCGCCGCCGCATAGAGCTGGTTGTCGCTCGCGAAGTGCGGACCATAGGCGCTGAACGGCCCGCCATGGATTTCGAGAATCAAGGGCACCCGCGTGCCCGCCACATAGCCGGGCGGCATGGTCAGCCAGCCTTCGATCGCAAGGCCATCAAGGCTCGACTTGGTGGTGATCTTGCGCACCTCGCCCATCGTCTTGACCGCTTTGAGCGAGGCATTGAGATTGGTCAGCGTCCGGCTCTTGCCGCCACTCGCCAGTTGCAATTCCGCCGGGAAGGTCGGCGCGCCGCCGGTGAAGGCCAGCGCATCATTGGCCGCGACCGAGAAAGAGCCGCCCGTATAAGGCCGGTCAAACCCGCCGCCGGTGAGACCCTCGACCACATCGCGGATCGCCCCATCAAGCCCGATCCGCGCCACCCGCGTCTCGCCGCTGATGTCGTACTGCGCATAGATGCCCGAGCCATCGGCATCCCACACGATCCCCGCCGGGCCGAAGTCCCAGCTTGCCGTGAGGTTGCGCAAGCCCGTCCCATCAGGGGCCATCACGTAGAGATCTTCATCCTCATGCACGCGGCCCACGTCGTCATAGCCGAGGAAGGCGATCAGCTTGCCATCGGGCGAGACCTTGGGGCTGAAATCGGGGCCATTGCGGCTGGTCAGGGTGGTGATCGCGCCGCTCGCCACGTCGAGCGCGTGGATCTCGCCGTCGGCCGGATCGCTCTGCCAATCAGGCTTGCGGTTGGCGCTGAAGTAGATCGTGCGACCGTCCTTGGAAAAGGACAGCGAACCACCATCGTGATACTCGCCAAAGGTCAGTTGGCGCGGCGCGCCGCCGGTCGCGGGAATCGCAAAGATCTTCTGGAAGCCCGGCTTCAAATAGCCTGCCCCGTCCGCCCGGTAGGCGAGCAGGTCATAGACTTCGAGCGGCTCGGCCCACTTCGCGCCCTCGGGCTTGCCGGATGGAGGCGAACCCAATTTGAGGCCCGCGCCCTCAACCATCATCGAATAGGCGATCATCGCGCCCTCGGGCGACCAGGTGATGCCGGAGGGACTATTGGGCAGGCCGGTCAAGCGCACCGCCTCGCCGCCCTTGAGCCACTTGACCCACAATTGCGCGCCGCCGCCTTCGGTCGACACATAGGCGAGCCGCGTGCCATCGGGCGACCAGCGC
>JBJTTE010000352.1:0-8584 GCA_046080005.1 Erythrobacter sp. | reverse complement strand
GAGTCCTTCATGCCGGCAAGGTGCTGGATCGCGCCCGAGATGCCGATGGCGAAGTAGACTTCCGGGGCGACGATCTTGCCGGTCTGGCCGACCTGATAGTCGTTGGGGACATAGCCCGCATCGACCGCCGCGCGGCTCGCGCCGATCGCGGCGCCAAGCTTGTCGGCGAGCGGCGTGATGGTGGCTTCAAAGGTCTCGCTGTCCTTCAGCGCCCGGCCGCCCGAGACGATGATCTTGGCGCTGGTCAGTTCCGGACGCTCGCTCTTGGCGATTTCCGAGCTGACGAAGCTGGAGGTCCCCGCGTCGCCCGCACCCGCGACGGCTTCGATCACGCCTGACCCGCCTTCAGTTGCGGCCTTTTCAAACGCGGTGCCGCGCACGGTGATGACCAGCTTGGCGTCGGTCGATTCCACCGTGGCAATCGCGTTGCCGGCATAGATCGAACGGGTGAAGGTCTTCGGCCCCTCGATCGAGAGGATTTCAGAGACCTGCATCACATCGAGATGCGCCGCAACGCGCGGGGCGACGTTCTTGCCTTGCGTGGTGGCGGGGGCGAGGAAGGCGTCGTGGTCAGCCATCAGCGCCGCAGCAAGCGGGGCGACGTTTTCGGCAAGGCCATTGGCATAGGCGGCGTCATCCGCGACGTGGACCTTGGCCACGCCCGCGATCTTGGCGGCGGCTTCGGCCACCGAACCGCAATTGTGACCGGCCACCAGCAGGTGCACTTCGCCGAGCTTGCCGGCAGCGGTGACCACCGCGAGCGTCGCGTCGGCCACCTTGGTGTTGTCATGTTCGACGAGAACCAGAGTCTTCATGGGTATCTCCTCAATCTCCGTTCGCCCTGAGCTTTTCGCAGGGCTGCACTTACTTTCATCCGCGTCCCCACCAGGGGCAGTGCTTCGATGCTTCGACAGGCTCAGCACTCAGCACGAACGGGCGTGGTTCAGAATTACGCGATGCCGAGCGCCTTGACCTTCTCGACCAGCGCGGCGACGTCAGCGACCTTTTCACCGGCCTGACGCACCGGCGGCTCGGCGACCTTGATGGTCTTGAGACGCGGGGTCAGATCGACGCCGTAATCGGCAGCGGTCTTGTTCGCGAGCGGCTTTTGCTTGGCCTTCATGATGTTGGGCAGCGAGGCATAGCGCGGCTCGTTGAGGCGCAGGTCGGTGGTGACGATCGCGGGCAGCGCGAGCTTGACGGTCTGCAGGCCGCCGTCGACTTCGCGCTTCACGACAACGCTGTCCCCTTCGATGGCGACGGTGTTGGCGAAGGTGCCCTGCGGACGACCCATCAGCTCGGCGAGCATCTGGCCGGTCTGGTTCGAATCGTCCGAGATCGACTGCTTGCCAAGGATCACGAGGCCGGGGGCCTCTTCATCGGCGATGGCTTTGAGGATCTTGGCGACGGCGAGCGGCTCGACCTCTTCGTCGGTCTCGACGAGGATCGCACGGTCGGCGCCCATCGCGAGCGCGGTGCGCAGCGGTTCCTGTGCCTTGGCCGGACCAACGCTGACCGCAACGATTTCAGTGGCCGCGCCCTTTTCCTTGAGGCGGATGGCTTCTTCGACCGCGATCTCGTCGAACGGGTTCATGCTCATCTTGACGTTGGCAAGGTCAACGCCGGTGCCATCGGCCTTGACCCGCGGCTTGACGTTGTAATCGATCACCCGCTTGACGGGGACGAGGATCTTCATGGGGCGTTCCTTCCTCTCAAAGAATCACGTGGCTTCAATCATGCGACCAGAATCACTGGCGGCAAAGCCTTCGAGGGCTCCCCACTTCGCGTTTACGTAAACGTCAAGCGAGGCAGGCCCCTGTTGGATCGGACCTTGGTGATACGCGCTCACCTCGGCCCGGGATGTGTTTTGTCAACAAGACCCCCGATCAGGCGGCCTTCTTCACTTCCGCGACGATCTTCTGCGCGGCATCGCCAAGGTTGTCGGCGCTGACGATGGCGAGGCCCGAATAGTTCAGGATCGCCTTGCCTTCCGCGACATTGGTGCCTTCCAGACGCACCACCAGCGGCACTTGCAGGTTCACGTCCTTGGCGGCCTGAATGATGCCATTGGCGATCACGTCGCACTTCATGATCCCGCCGAAGATGTTGACGAGGATGCCCTCGACCGCCGGATCCTTGAGGATGATCTTGAACGCCGCCGTCACCTTCTCGGTGGTCGCGCCGCCGCCGACATCGAGGAAGTTCGCCGGAAAGGCACCATTGAGCTTGATGATGTCCATCGTCGCCATGGCGAGGCCAGCGCCATTGACCATGCAGCCAATGTTCCCGTCGAGCTTGATATAGGCGAGATCATATTCGCTGGCTTCGACTTCGGCCGGATCTTCCTCGGTCTCGTCGCGCAGCGCCTCGACGGCGGGATGGCGATAGAGTGCGTTCGAATCGAAGCTCATCTTGGCATCGAGCACCAGCAGCTTGCCGTTTTCGCTTTCGACCAGCGGGTTGATTTCGAGCATCGAGCAGTCAGTGGCGATGAAGGCATCATAGAGCTGCTTGGCGAGCTTCTGCGCCTGCTTTTTGAGTTCGCCCTCAATCTTCAGCGCAAAGGCGACCGCGCGGCCATGGTGCGGCTGGAAGCCCTGCGCCGGATCGATGGAGAAGGTGGTGATCTTCTCGGGGGTGTCATGCGCGACCGCCTCGATGTCCATCCCGCCCTCGGTCGAAACCACGAAGGCAACGCGCCCGGTGGCGCGATCGACCAGCAGCGACAGGTAGTATTCCTTGGCGATGTCGACCCCGTCAGTGACGTAAAGCCGGTTGACCTGCTTGCCCGCTTCGCCGGTCTGGATCGTCACCAGCGTATTGCCGAGCATTTCTGTTGCGTGAGCTTCCACTTCGTCGAGGCTCTTGGCGAGGCGCACGCCGCCCTTGGCGTCGGGGCCGAGTTCCTTGAACTTGCCCTTCCCGCGCCCCCCTGCGTGGATCTGTGCCTTGACCACATAAAGCGGTCCGGGGAGCTTCTTGGCGGCCTCCACCGCCTCTGCGACGCTCAGTGCGGCATGGCCGGCGGGCACTGCAATCCCATGCTGGGCGAGCAGTTCCTTGGCCTGATACTCGTGGACGTTCATGACGTTTCGATCCCTTCTGGCAAATTCTGGGGAGAGGACTGTGTGCGCGGTGCCTAAGCACGGTTCGCAAGGCTTGAAAAGTGCCTGCGGCACGGCCAACACAGACGCCTCTCATGATTGACAGGGATCACCTTCAGGCCATCGTTCGCGAAGCGGGCAGGATCGCCCATTCACGCTGGCCCGGGGCGGGGCATGCGCTCAAGAGCTGGGACAAAACCCCGGGCAATCCGGTGAGCGAGGCCGATCTTGAAGTCGACCGGTTCCTCAAGCGCGAGTTGCATCGTCTGCTGCCCGCGGCCGGGTGGCTGTCCGAGGAAACCGTCGATGACAAGGCGCGCACACAGAGCGGCCTTATCTGGTTGGTCGATCCAATCGACGGCACCCGCGATTCGTGCGCGGGCGTAGCGGCTGGGCGGTGTCGGTAGCGCTCGTCAGTGCCGGGCGCCCGCTGATCGGGATGCTGGCTGCGCCCGCGCAGGAGGAAGAGTGGATTGCCGAGGCCGGTCAGGGCGCAACGCTCAACGACCGCCCGCTCAAAGCCAGCACACGGGCGACCTTTGCCGGAGCGCGGGTTCCGGCGCACGACCTTCCCAAAGATGACCTTGACCTTGGCGCGGTCGAGCAGCCCAATTCGATCGCGCTGCGGATCGCGATGGTCGCCGATGACCGGGCCGATCTGGTCGCTACCCTGCGCTGGGGCTTTGAATGGGACATTGCCGCTGCAACCCTGATCGCGCGCGAGGCGGGGGCTGAAGTGACCGACGCGTTTGGTAATCCGCTCGCTTACAACAAGCATGATCCGCGCGATTTTGGGGTGCTGGTGTGCTCGCCTGCGATCCATGCGGCGGCCGTTGATCGGCTGGCCGAGCGGGCCAAAGCGTTGCGCTGAAAGACAAACGGGCCACCCCAGCGGGGCGGCCCGTGGTGTTCGAGACAGAACTTATCTAGTTTCCGCCGGTTCCGCTGCGGGCTGCCGAGACATCAGCCTGGCTAACCGGAACAATCTTGATTTCGACCCGGCGGTTAAGCGGCTCATTGACATTATCGCCCGTCTTCACCCGCAGCGTATCGTACCCTTCGCCAAAGCCCTTGGTCGCGATCCGCGCCCTCGCCACACCGCGCGCCGCCAGATAATCGGCGACCGCCTGCGCGCGCATCTCGGACAGGCGCTAATTGGTCGCGGGCGAACCGGTCGTGTCGGTAAAGCCATAGACATCGATCCGGCTGTTTGGATACTTGATCAGCGTTTCCGCCACATTGTTGAGCGTGTCGAGGAAGCCGGGGTTGATCGGCGCCGATCCGGTCGCGAAGGTAACCCCGTCCGGCAGACGCACCAGAATGGCTTCCTGATCGCCGATCTGTTCGACATCGATACCGCTCCCGGCGGTCTGTTCCTTCAGCTCCTTGATCTGGTCGTCATACTGCTTGCCAAACACCGCGCCGGCCGAACCGCCGATCCCGGCGCCAATAATGCGCCCGGTGTCACCGCCAATCAGGCCGCCGAGAAGATAGCCAAGGGTGCCGCCGAGCCCAGCGCCCACGGCTGTGCGGGAGACCTTGCGCTCGACCGTATTCGGATTGGTAACGGAGGCAGTTGTGCTGCCAAGCAGCGCAATCGCCGCAGTGCCCGAAAGCAGGATACGCGAGATAGTCATGATCTTTGTCTCCCTCTCTGATCGCGCCGACAATGCCATTCTACCCCTATGGCGGCAAGGCGTCATTGCCACGACAGGCCATTGTTTCTGCACGGCGCTTGATTGACCCGGGTTGAACAAATTCCTGCAGGTTCCCGCTTAATTGATCCTTTCCGGGCGGCGCTGTGGCTGGCAAGCGGCGTGGATTGTGCTAGCGCGCAGGGCGTGACACCTTTTCCCTGGACCGACCTTGCGATCATTGTTGCGCTTGTCGTGATCAACGGCGTCTTTGCCATGTCCGAGCTGGCGATTGTGTCCGCCAAGACAAGCACGCTCGAGGCCAAGGCGGAAGCCGGCTCCACCAGCGCGCGCACGGCGATCGCGCTGGCGGCAGAGCCGGGCAAGTTCCTCTCGACAGTGCAGATCGGGATCACTCTGATCGGGATCATCGCGGGGGCCTATTCCGGAGCGAGCCTTGGCAGGCCGGTGGGAGAGCGGCTTGCGGCGCTGGGCTTGCCCGCGAAATACGCGGGCGAGACCGGGTTTGCCGTAGTCATCGCCTTCACCACCTATCTCAGCCTGATCATTGGCGAACTTGTGCCCAAACAGCTTGCTCTGCGCGCCGCCGTTCCGGTGTCGCTGGTGATGGCCCGGCCGATGGCCTTTATGGCCAAAGCGGCAGCGCCGCTGGTGTGGTTGCTCAATTCAAGCTCGGTTGCGGTGATCCGCCTGTTCGGCATCGGCAGCAAGGATGAAGGCACGGTCACAGCGGAAGAGCTGCAGATGATCTTTGCCGAGGCGACCCGCTCCGGCGTGATCGAGGACGAACAGCGCCAATTGCTGACCGGGGTGGTGCGCCTTGCCGAGCGCCCGGTGCGCGAGATGATGACCCCGCGCACCGAGGTCGACTGGATCGCCGCCGATGCCGATGCTGAGGAAATCCGCCAGACGATTGAGGACAGCACCCATTCGCTGCTGCTTGTGGCGGAAGGCTCGCCCGATGCCGTCCTGGGCGTGGTCAAGGTGCGTGATCTGCTTGCTGCTCTTGTCGCGGGCCGCCCGGTTGCGATCCGCGCGATGATGCGAAAGGTCGAAGTCGTGCCCGATCAGCTTGACGCGATGGACGCGCTCAGAGTGCTGCAATCGGCTGAGGTCGCGATGGCGGTGGTGCATGACGAATACGGGCATTTCGAAGGGATCGTGACCCCCGTCGACCTGCTCACGGCCATCGTTGGCACCTTTGCCAGCGACAGCGACGATGGCGATCTGCCCGCCGTGATCGAGCGCGATGATGGCTCGCTGCTGGTATCCGGCTCGCTCTCGGCCGATGCTCTGGCAGACCGGCTGGAGCTCGAATATGGCGAGGACCGCGAGTTCGGTACCGCGGCGGGCTATGCCCTGTCAGTGCTCAAGAAGCTGCCGCACGAAGGCGAGCACTTCACCGATCAGGGCTGGCGCTTCGAAGTGGTCGACATGGACGGGCGCCGGATCGACAAGCTGCTGGTGAGCCGGGTGAACGAGGGCGAGTAGCCTCCCTTGCCCTCACACGCCGAGCGCGAGTTTCAGACGCTCGGGATGACCGTCGTTGCCGCCTGACCGTCACCTTCCGGTGCGGCGATGATGTCGCGGGTCACGCGGCCCTTGGCCACGGTGTTGGTCGCGGTGTCGCCAACCTGACTGCGGATGCTCGGATCGGCGCGGCCCGCGCGGTCGAGCACGCTGGTCTCGACCTTGCTGCGCGGCGCTGGCCCGCCAAACAGCGCATCGAGCGCTTGCTCGGCTGCCGTGCCCTCTGATGGGCGCGGCGCTCCCGGGGCGGGCGGGGTCAGGGTGAAATCGGGCGGCACCACCAGCGGGGCCTGACGCTGCACCGCAAATTCATCGGGCCGGGCGCGATTGAACACCCCGCCGCTGCTGCCGCACGCAACCAGCATGGCCGACGCACCGGTCAGCAGAAACAGGGGGGCAAACTTACGCATTATGTTGCTCTCCACGGGGCGCATCCCCGGCTTGTTGGTCCCCCTTGTCGCGCAGCAGCAGGCTGCGGGCAAGGATTATGAGGACGCCGAAGGTGATTGCTGCGTCGGCAATGTTGAAGATCAGGAAGGGCCGAAGGCCCCCGATGTGAAAATCGGCATAGTCGATCACGAAGCCCAGTTCAAAGCGATCACGGATGTTGCCCAGCGCCCCGCCGAGGATCAGCGCCAGCCCGGCGATCTCGCCCAGCGCCTTTTCGCGCATCATCCACACCAGCACCACCAGCGCAATAATCCCGGTCACCGCAACCAACAGCCAGCGCGTTTCCATATTGCTTGCCTGGAACATGCCGAGCGAAACGCCGAAGTTGCGGGTGTAGGTGAGGTCGAAGAACGGCAGCAGGTCGAGCTTATCGCCGTATTCATCAATGCCGAGAGGGCCCGTGACATACCACTTCACCGCCTGATCGATGAGCGCGACAAGCGCAGCGAGCGCGAGGCCGATCAAGCGGTTGCGGGTGAAGAGACTGCTCATGCGGCCTCATCCAGCTGCGTGACCACCTCGTCGCAGCGCCCGCACAGCATGCCGTCCTCAGCCACGTCAGGCAGGTGGCGCCAGCAGCGCCCGCATTTGTGGTGGGAGGTCTTGGTGACGATCACGCGCTCGCCCTGTCCGCGCGTGACTGTCGCGGTGATGAACAATTCGGCGAGCTGCTCGTCGGTGACGCCTGCAGGGACCGCGCTGGCGGGGACGACGACTTCGGCTTCGAGGCTGGAGCGGATGGTCCTGTCGCGGCGCAGCGGCTCGATTGCCTCGTTGACCTGATCGCGCAGAGCCCGCAGCGCGTCCCACTTGGCGGTCTCGATCATTACGCCGGGCACGCTCGGCCATTCGAGCAGATGCACCGAGCCGCACTGGCCGTGCTCGTCCGCCTTGCCGTCTTCGGGATAGCGCGAGAGCCACACCTCCTCCGCCGTAAACACCAGCACCGGCGCGGCATAGCGCACCAGCGCGTGGAACAGCAGATCAAGCACCGTGCGATAGGCGTTGCGCGTGACGCTGTCCGGCCCGTCGCAATAGAGCGAGTCCTTGCGGATATCGAAGAAGAAGGCCGAGAGATCCTCGTTGCAGAAATCGACCAGCAGGCGGGTGTAGGTGTTGAAGTCGTAGGCCTTGGCAGCGGCTTCGAGCTTGGTGTCGAGGTCTTTCAGTAAGGCGAGGATATAGACCTCAAGTTCTGGCAGCTCGCCGCTGTCGCTGATGTCACCGACAAACCCGTCGAGCGCGCCGAGCAGGTAGCGGAAGGTGTTGCGCAGCTTGCGGTATTGGTCGCCGACACCCTTGAGGATTTCATCGCCGATGCGGTGGTCCTCGGTGAAGTCGACCGAAAGCGCCCACAGGCGGATGATGTCCGCGCCATAGGTCTCCATAACCTTCAAGGGATCGACCGTGTTGCCGAGGCTCTTGGACATCTTCTTGCCCTTGGCATCCATGGTGAAGCCGTGGGTGAGGACCTGATCATAAGGCGCGCGGCCCCGCGTGGCGGCGGATTGCAGCAGCGAGGACTGGAACCAGCCGCGATGCTGGTCCGAGCCTTCGAGGTAAAGGTCGGCGGGCCATTGCAGGTCCGGCCAGCGCCCGCTTTCGAGCACAAAGGCATGGGTGCAGCCGCTATCGAACCACACATCGAGAATGTCGGTGACCATGTCGAAATCGGCGGGATTGTGGTCGGGGCCGAGGAAGGCGGCCTTGTTGGCGCTGTTCCACGCGTCCATGCCTTCCGCCTTCACCGCCGCGACGATGCGGGCGTTGACGGCGGCGTCCTGAAGGTAGGAGCCATCGGGGCGCACGAACAGCGTGATCGGCACGCCCCATGCGCGCTGGCGG
>JBJTTE010000351.1:0-12656 GCA_046080005.1 Erythrobacter sp. | reverse complement strand
CAATAATGCCGCGATTACGGTGTTCGGGTCGATTGCCGATATCAGCCCGGAGGATTTCCGGCGCTGTTACACCGTTGATGTGGATTCGATCTTCATGGGCTGCAAGGCGGCGATCCCCTTGATCGCCAAGAGCGGCGGCGGCTCGATCGTCAATTTCTCCAGCGCAGCAGGCAACAAGGTATCACCCGATCTGGCCGCCTATAACAGTGCCAAGGCAGCCGTGGTGACACTGACCAAGAGTATCGCGCTCTATTGCGCGCGCGAGCAGAACGGCGTGCGCGTGAACTCGGTCCAGCCCGGCACGATCCTCACCCCCAATGTCGAAAGCGTCATCCAGGGCACCCCTGATCCCGACGCGACCCGCGCTGCCTTCTCCGTCGCCCAGCCGATTGGCCGGATGGGCGAGGTTGAGGATATCGCGCATCTGGTGGTCTATCTCGCCAGCGACGAGAGCAAGTTTGCCACCGGCGCGCCCTTCATTGTCGACGGGGGCCTGAGCATCGCATGACGGCAACGCCGGCGGATCGCTTTGCCATTCAGGACCTGGCCGCGCTCTATATGCGCGGGCTTGACCGGCTTGATGGCGATCTGCTCGCCGCGCAGTTCTGGCCCGAAGCGCGGCTCGAATATGGCATCTATTCCGGCGGTCCGGCGGAGTTTGCGACCTTCTGCATGGCGGCGCTCAAGGATCATGACCGAAACCAGCATATGCTCGGCCAGCATCTGATCGACTTCACCGGCGCGGATGAGGCCTTTGGCGAGGTCTATTATCAGGCCTATCACCGCACCACGGATGAAGCCGGCGCCAAGCGTGATCTGGTGATCGCGGGGCGTTATGTCGATCGCTACGAGCGGCGCGTGGGGATCTGGAAGATCGCCTATCGTAGCGAGCTGGTCGACTGGCTGCGCGATGATCCGGCGAGCGACGCGATGCTCGATGTCGCGCCCTTCATCATCGGGGCACGGAAGCCAGCCGACCCGCTCTACGCCCGCGAGGTGATGCCCCCATGAACAAGCTTGATCTTACCGCGCCCTCCGATCCGGCGCTCACCCCCGGTGAGGCGCGCTGCCCCGGGCCGTCAATGCAGGACATCCTCGATGCCGACGGGGACAATCCCCCCGCTGCGATGCGCGCGCAGGCCTATACCTTCCTGGGTGACAAGGACCTGCCGTTCGCGCGCTACAATGATCCGGCGTTCCTTGAGCTCGAGCTGGAGCGGCTCTGGCCCAACGTGTGGCAATGGGCCTACCGCGAGGAGCATATCCCGGATCCCGGTGACCGCTACGTCTATGATGTCGGGGATCATTCGGTGCTGGTGGTACGCGGGGCCGACAGCGTCATCCGCGCCTTCATCAATTCCTGCCCGCACCGGGGAATGAAGTTCGCCAGCGAAGGATCAAGGGGTGTGCGCCGCGCCAATATCCGCTGCCCGTTCCACGGGATGAGCTGGAACCTCGACGGGACCTTGCGCGAGGTGCCGTGCCGCTTGGACTTCCCGCATATCTCCGACGAGACCTTCGGGCTCGACGAAGTCGCTTGCGAGACCTGGGGCGGGTTTGTGTTCATCCACATGGGTGACAATCCGCCGCCGCTGGCCGACCAGCTTGAGGTGATGCCGGAGCATTTCAAGCTCTGGCCGATGCACGATCGCTATGTCGCGCTGCATACCCAAAAGGTGCTGCCTGCGAATTGGAAGATGGCGATGGAAGCCTTTCTTGAGGCCTTCCACGTGCTCGAAACCCATGCGCAGGCGGTCTACACGGCGGCGGATGCCAATGCGCAATATGATATCTTCGGCAAGAATGTCTCGCGCTTTATCCATGCGGTCGGGGTGCCCTCGCCCCACCTCAAGCAAGAGGTGAGCGAGGCGACATTGTTCGGCAAGCTGGGGCGCGATCCTGCCGCTCTGCCCGAAGGCGCGAGCGCGCGCGCCGAGCACGCCAAGCTGCTGCGGGAAGAGCTGGGCGCGGCCTTCGGCACCGATCTCTCAGGCGTTTCCACCAGCGAGATGATGGATTCGATCGAGTATTTCCTCTTCCCCAATGCCTTCTTCTTCCCCGGCATCAACATCCGCCTGTGCTACCGCTTCCGCCCGCTGGGGCCGGACGAGACCTTGCACGAGATCCTGGTGCTCCAGCCGCTCCCCGCGAGCGGCGAGCGCCCTGCCCCGGCCACACCGATCCGGCTCGGGGTGGAGGACAGCTACACCACGGTGCCCGGCTTCGCGCTCGCGGAAATCCTCGATCAGGATACCGAGAACCTCAAATTGCAGCGCGACGGGGCCAAGGCTTCGCGCAAAGGCGCGCAGACGCTCGGCAGTTATAAGGAAGCCCGGATCCGGCGGCTGCATCTGACGCTGGATGAATACCTTTCGGGATGATGCGGAGACGTTGACTCTGGCGCGGGGCTGCCGGACAGACGCACCCATGCCTCTTCACCTGACCAAGATCGCCTTCGGGGCGAAAAGCTATGCGCATCTCGAAAGCTGGTATGAGGGCCGCGAGGCCATCGCGCTCACCACCCGCAACCGCCCGACCCGCCATGCGGAGTGCATCGGCGGGTCACTCTATTGGATCATCAATCACGCGATTGTCGCGCGCTCGCTGATCCTCGGGTTCGAGAAGACCGAGGACGGGCGCTGGGACATCGTGCTCGAACCGCGCCTGATCCGCGTCCACACCCAGCCCAAACGCGCGCATCAGGGCTGGCGCTATCTCACCGATGACAAGGCTCCCAAGGACGTGGCGGAGGGTGAGGATATCGGTGACGCGCTGCCCGGCAAGCTGGCGATGAAGCTGGAGCGGCTGGGGCTGGTGTAACGCGGTTCAACGCAAACAACTGCCGAAATCCAAGGGGAGAATGACGAATGACTCTTTCGGTGCTCAAGCGCTCGCTGACACCGCCCCTGCTGCTGCTGGCGGGTGCTTGCATGGGGACCCAAGGCAAGCTGGCTGAGGCAAGCCCAGATACTTCCTCCCCAGTGCCGACCTCCGCTACCACAACCACAACCACATCCACGACCAACACAACGCTGACGACGCCTGATGGGCGGCTGATCGACGTCACCGTGATAACGCCTGCCGCGCCGCGTGGCGTGATCCTGTTCTCGCACGGGGGGAATAGCAGCCCCCTCGCCACCTCCGCGCTCCTTGCAAGGCTGACCGCGCGTGGATTTGCCGTGATTGCGCCGACGCACACCGATTCCCGCAGCCTTCCACCCGAACGGCAAACCGCTCTGCGCGCGGCCTTCTTCACCCGCATTACCGATATGAAGGTGGCGGCTGGATATGCAGCAGAGACGTTCCCCGACCTGCCGACTGCGCAATTGGGTTACAGTTTTGGATCAATCACCTCGCTGATCGGCGGCGGTGCCTTTGCCGGCACGATCCCCGGGAGCAACGCGGGGGTGAAGGCGGTCGTCATGTTTTCGTCCCCTGGCCCGATCCCGCCGCTGACGACCGCATCGGGTGCGTTCGATGCGGTAACTGGGCCGACTCTGCTCATCACGGGCGATGCCGATACCGTGCCCGGTTTCGTCGACGATCCCGCCTCGCACCTGATTTATTTTGATCAGCTACCGGCGGGCGATCACACTGCACTGGTCGTGGCAGGCGCCACCCACGAATTCGCTGGTGCAACGGAACCTGGCTGGGACGAGGTTGCCGCAATGGTCGATGATTTTCTGGTGGGTCGCGTTCTGGCGGATGCAGCAGCCAACACACGCTTCAATACTACCACAAGCAGCGCCTTGGTAACGGTCAAACGCAAGTAAACCCGGCTTTCAGGCGCGCGCCTTTTCGGCCACCCGGCGCAAGGCATTGACATAGACTTCGGGGGCCTGCGCGCCGGGGATCAGGAACTTGTTCTCGATGATCATCGCCGGGACGCCCGAGATGTTCATGTCCCACGCCTGCGTTTCTTCGGCCAGCACCCGCGCCTCAAGCTCGGGGTCGTCGAGCGCTGCCTTGGCCGCTGCGCGGTGCAGGCCAGCCGCGGCGGCAATATCGAGCAGCACCGCCCGGTCGCCAAGGTTGCGGCGCTGGTTGAAATGGGCGCGGAATAGCGCAAGCTTGAGCGCGGTCTGCACCTGCGGCCCCGCCTGTTCGAGCGCGAAGGCGAGCAGCTTGTGGCAATCACGGGTGTTCCACATCATCGCCGGCGGGGCCTCGCCCCCTTCGTCATTGGCGCCTTCATAGGACAGCGACACCCCCGCGCCTTCGGCAATCGTCTTCATCTGCCCGCGCAGCGCCGCGCCCTCTTCGGCCGAGCGGCGATATTTGCGCTGGAGGTGCGCTTCCTGCGCTTCGCCTTCCAACGGCATCTGCAGGTTCAGCTCGAAGGGCCGCCAGCGGATCTCCGCAGCGATCTCGCCTTCAAGCTCGGCCAGCGCCTTGGTCAGCTGGCCATAGCCGATCAGGCACCACGGGCACATGACATCGGAATAGATGTCGATGGTAAGGTTCTGAGGGCTTTTGTCAGTCATCGGTCTAGCCACCATTTGACGAGGTGATGGGCAATAGCAAAGGGGCGCGGGAAATACAGCAGGTCGGTCCCTGCTTCGCCCGCCGCTCGCGCCTCTTGCAGTTCCGCGCGAGTGAACCAGCGCGCGTCTTCCAGCTCGGTGGTGTCGATATTGAGCGTCGGATCATCCGCCACGCTAGTGCAGCCGATCATCAGCTGGCTCGGGAAAGGCCAGGGCTGGCTGGCAATATACTGGACATCGCGCACCCTGACGCCCGCTTCCTCATGGATCTCGCGCGCGACCGCTTCTTCGATTGTCTCCCCCGGTTCGACAAAGCCCGCGAGCGCCGAATACATCTTGGGCGGAAAGCGCGGCTGGCGGCCCAGCAGCAAGCGGTCTTCATGCTCGACCAGCATGATCGTCACCGGATCGGTGCGCGGGAAGTGATCTGCGCCGCAATTGTCGCAATGCCGCTGCCAGCCGCCCTTGACGATCTTGGTCGGCGAGCCGCAACGCGCGCAAAACTGATGCCGCGCATGCCAATCCGCCAGGCTGCGCGCCCCGCCGTAGATCGCGAGGTCCGCAGGCGCGAGCTGGGTCATCAGCTGCCATGCACGCGGCATGGCATAGGCCGGACCGTCGGCTCCCTCGCCCAACACAGGCGCGAAATGCGCCTTGCCGTCCATCATGCCGAGGAACACCAGCTCGGCATCCTCGGCCACATCGGCAAGGCTCCCCCACACCAGCCCGCCCCGCTCATCCACCCCCGGCAGCAACCCATCGAGCAGGAGCACCTTGGCGCGCCAGTTCATCAACCCCGCGAGCGCCGCATCATCGACGCGAATGTGATCCGCCCGGTCGATTGGCGACCCGGCAAAGGCCATTGGCGGCGCGCCAGCGGCGGGCACGACCATCAGGCCGCCTTCTTCTTGACGCGCATCGCCGCCAGATCGGCCTCAAGCGCGGCGAGGAATTCGTCGCGGATCGGATAGGCTTCGGACGGCATGTACTGGGTCCACAGGCAGGAACGCAGCTTGAGATCGAAGTCGATGGCGCCAAGCGTGCCTGCCGCCCCGCCCCAACCGAAGGTCGCGCCCTTGGAGCGGCCGCCCGCGCCATGCCCCTCGCCCGCAATCCAGCTGCCCGTGGTATCAACCGTCGCGGGCAAGAGATTGGAGGTACCGACGCGAACCGCCTCTTCGCTCATCACGAACTTGCCATCGATCCGCCCGTAACCGAGCAGCATCCGCAGGAAGCGGTCATAATCCTTGGGGCTGGAAACCAGCCCCCCGCCGCCCGCCGCGACCTCAGCCGGTTCAAGGAATATCGAATTCGCGCCAGGATCAAGCGGGAAGACATTTCCGCCGAGAATCCCGTAATTGTCAGTGAGGCGGTACGCCTCGCTCGCGGGCACCTGCATCCAGGTGCTGGTCATACCGCAGGGCTCGAAAATGTGCTTCTTGAGGAAGGCTTCGAATTCCATCCCGCTCGCCACCTCGATCACGCGGCCGAGCAGGTCAATCGAGCAGGAATAGCTCCACTTGGTTGCGGGCTGATACATCAGCGGCAGTTCGGCCAGCCGGTCAGCCCAAGCGGCAAGGCCGGGCGCGGGGGTGACCGGAGGGAAACCGGGAATTGGCAGCTTGCTGACCCGCCCGCCAACAATCCCGGCGTCATTATAGGCCTTGAGCAGCGGTCCCTTGCTGACGATCTGATAGCCCAGCCCGGCGGTGTGGGTGAGCAGTTGGCGGATGGTGATCGGCCGGGTGGCCGGCACGGTCTCATCGAGCGGGCCTTCGGGGTTCAGCAGCACCCGCATATCGCGGAACGCGGGCAGGATTTCGGCGACCTGCTGATCGAGGCCGAGCTTGCCATCGTCGATCAGGATCATCGTCGCCATGCCGGTGATCGGCTTGGACATCGAAAAGATCCGATAGAGCGAATTCTCGTCGACCGGGGTCGGCTTGGCGAGCGAAAGCGTGCCGCCGCCGACGGTGTGGGCGTGATCTTGCTGCCCCCAGCCGAAGGTCAGGAACAGGTTCGCAAGCTTGCGGCTGGAAACATACTTGTCGGCCATCGCCGCCACGGTCGGCCAGCTTTCGCCAACATCATGCGAAGCAAAGGCGGCGCGGCCAAACGGCAGGCCGGACAGCGCCGCTCCGCCAGCAAGCAGGGCGCTGTGGCGGAACAGGGTGCGGCGCGAGAGCGTAGCCGAGGTGATGTCATGAACAGGCATTGGGGAGATTCTCCGGAAACGGTGCGTCCGCCCCTCTGCGGCAGGTGGCGGCGCGGGTCAATCTTGCCGGTGCGACAGTCTTGCATGGGCGCAGTGTCTTACCTATATAAGACACATGCATAACGTGCTCGCCTATCTTATCGGGCTCTTCAGCCTGCTTATCGTCATCCCGGCGCAAATCCCGCTGCTCGGCTGGGCCAATTGGCTGGCGCTGCCCGTGATCGTGACCGGCATCATCATCGGTGCGCTCTCGTCGAAGGATGGCGGACGCAATTTCTGCCTCGTGGTGCTGCTGATCGCGGGGGTTCGCCTTACGCTGGGCGGCGGGATTCTTTAGTCAGATGCCGCGGCAAGCTGAGCCGCCTTGGCGAACAACGTGGCGAGGCCAGCCTCGCCGATCCGCTCAACCGGCCACCAAGCGCCCTCGCCCGCCGGTGTCGCGGCTGTTTCCAGCGCCCGTAACTCCAGTGTCAGGCTCGCATGGGTAAAGCCGTGCCGCACCGCGCCGAGGCTGGTCCAGTCGCCTGTCAGCGGCGGCGTGCCTGAGCCATCCTTGCGCGCGGTCCAGCCATCATCGGGCAGCGCGCGCATGCCGCCGAGCATGCCTTGGGGCGGACGGGTGACGAGCCACACTTCACGGCCCGCCGCGCGGGTAATCCAGAACGCGGTCCCGCGCCGCTCGGGCACGGCCTTTTTGGGCGGCTTGACCGGCAGGCGCTCGGGCTCGCCCGCACGGCGGCCCGCGCAGGGTCCGGCGAGCGGGCAGAGCAGGCAGCGCGGGTTCTTGCTGGTGCAGATATGGCTGCCGAGATCCATCATCGCCTGGGCGAAATCCCCCGCGCGGGCTTCAGGCGTGATGGTGCGCGCGGCGGCGCGGATCGCCTTGCGCGCAGCGGGGAGCGGCTCGGCAATCGCAAACAGCCGCGCCGCCACCCGCTCGACATTGGCATCAACCACCACCGCGCTCTGCCCGAAAGCGATCGCGGCGATGGCGGCGGCGGTGTAATCACCCAATCCGGGCAGCGCGCGCAAACCGGCTTCGGTGCCCGGAAACCCCCCGCGTTCCGCCACCGCGCGCGCGCATTTCAACAGATTGCGGGCGCGCGAATAGTAGCCCAGTCCGGCCCA
Source organism: Erythrobacter sp. (assembly GCA_046080005.1). Lineage (GTDB taxonomy): Bacteria > Pseudomonadota > Alphaproteobacteria > Sphingomonadales > Sphingomonadaceae > Erythrobacter. The sequence goes on along the minus strand of JBJTTE010000351.1, from coordinate 4,829 downwards.
CGCCGCCATGACGTCATCATCGCTCGCCGCAGCCAGAGCCTCGACCGTCGGCCAGGTCGCAACGAACTTGGCGAAGTAGGGCTTCACCGCCGCAACCGTGGTCTGCTGGAGCATCACCTCGGACAGCCACACCCGGTAAGGCCAGGCCGGATCATCGGGTAACGCGCGGCCGGGGGGCAGGCGCCACGGCAGATCCCGCGCGTTCTTGCCATACCAATCCAAGAGTGTGTCGGAGATGCTGGCAGTCACGCGCCGCCTATGGCATGGCGAACAGAGCCATGGAAAGCCGCAAGTCCAAAAGCACACCAAAACCTTACGCCCGGCCGCGCGGGGCCGGCGCGCGGGCGATTGGCGATCTTATGCCCGAGATCGGGCGCACCGCCTTCCGCCGCTTCGGCTTTGTGCAGAGCTCGGTCGTCACCCGCTGGCCCGAGATCGTCGGCCCGACCCATGCGCGCGTGTGCAGCCCGGAGGCGATCCGCTTCCCCCCGGGCGAGCGGGCCGAGGGCATCCTCCAGCTGGTGGTCGTGCCTGCCCATGCCCCGCTGATCCAGCAGGTGATCCCCGAGATCATCGAGCGGGTGAACCGCTTCTTCGGCTATCGCGCCGTGGCCCGCGTCAAATTGCGGCAAGGTGCTGTCACGCCGCCTGTCGAGGGCAAGCCTGCCACCCCGCCACCCTCCTTGAAGCCGATCCCGCTGGAATTGGGCGACAGCTTGCGCGATATCGGCGATCCGGAACTTCGCACCGTGCTCGAATCGCTCGCTCGTTCGCTCTCCAACAACGAAGTTACACCGCCTCAGGACACCGACCTGCCATGATCAAGCCCCTGTTTCTCTGCGCTGCCGCCACGCTGCTGGCCCTCGCGATTGGCCCGCTGGCCGCCGAACCGCAGGCAACCCCTGCCAAGTCGGACAATGCCGGCAACTGGAACGCGACGATAGCCCGCACGGCGCACGGCCATGCAATCGGCAACCCGGCGGCCGAAACCAAGCTGATCGAGTTCATCAGCTACACCTGCCCGCACTGCTCGGACTTTGCCGCGCGCGGCGAGCCGGCGATCGAGCTGGTGCTGCTGCAACCGGGCAAGGTCACGCTCGAGGTGCGCCCGGTGATCCGCAACGGGCTTGATCTTACCTTGAGCCTGCTCGCCCAGTGCGGCGATCCTGCCGGGTTCAAGGCCCGTCATCAGGCGCTGATGCTTTCACAGGCCGATTGGCTGAGCAAGGCCACCAATGCCCCGCGCAGCCAGCAGGCGATCTGGCTTCGCGCTGACAAGGCCGGGCGGATGATCGCTGCGAGCGCCTTGGGCCTGACCGCCCTGCTGGCCGAGCGTGGGCAATCGCAAGCAGAGCTTGATGCCTGTGTCTCGAATGACGCCGCCGCCGACGCGATTGTCGCGAATGATACGGCCGACCGCAAGGCTTTCGGCGTGACCGGCACACCCAGCTTCGCGCTCGATGGCAAGCTCCTTGCCAATGTCTACAGCTGGGAATCGCTCTACCCCGTGCTCTCGGCAAAGTTTGCCGAAAACCCCGACGCAAACCCCGCCAAACCGGGCTGAGCCCGAGTTGTTCACAGCCCCGCTGCCGATGCTTGCTGCACGGCTGGCAGAGGGGCTATTCTCTACCCTTTGATACCCCAAGGATTGCCGACCCATGACCGTGACTCGCTTGCTCTCGCTTCCCCTGCTCGCGCTGGCACCGCTGCTGCTGGCTGCCTGCGGTGACCAAGCTGCGGATGGAGAAGCCGCTGGCGGTGAGGCCTTGCCCGCGGTTGCCGCACCGGCGGGCACGAAGTGGGCCGATTTGGTCACCGTGACGCCCGAAGGCGGCTTCATGATCGGCAACCCCGAGGCACCGCTTAAGCTGGTGGAATATGCCTCGCACACCTGTTCGCACTGCGCGACCTTCTCAAAGACTGCCAAGGAAACCCTCAAGAACAAATATGTCGCGAGCGGCGTCGTCAGCTTTGAACAGCGCGAGGTGTTTCTCAACTCGGTCGATTTGGTAATCGCCGGGCTCGCGCAATGCGGCGCCAAGGAGCAGATGCAGCCGCTCTCTGATCAGGTGTGGCAGAACCTCGAAAGCGTGTTTGCGGGCCTTCAGACCAACCCGCAGGCGCTGGATGCGGCAGGACAATTGCCCATCAACCAGCGTTTCGTTGCGGTCGGAGAAGCGACCGGTCTGATCGAATTTTTTGCGGCGCGCGGTCTCAGCGCCGATCAGGCCCGCACTTGCCTCGCCGATGGCGCCAAGATGGAGGCGCTGGTCAAGACCGTCGCCGCCAGCACCGAAAAGGACAAGATCGAAGGCACCCCGACCTTCTTCCTCAATGGCAAGCGGATCGAAGGCACGGCCTGGGAAGTGGTCGAACCCGCGCTGCAACGCGCGGGCGCGCGCTGAGGCCGAGCGGAAAGGCGGCGACAGCCTGATGCAGATCCACCGGCTCAAGCTCAGCGGGTTCAAGAGCTTTGTCGAGCCAGCGGACCTGCGCGTCGAGCCGGGGCTGACGGGGGTTGTTGGCCCCAACGGCTGCGGCAAATCCAACCTGCTCGAAGCGATCCGCTGGGTGATGGGGGAAACCTCCGCCAAGTCGATGCGGTCGGGCGGGATGGAAGATGTGATCTTCGCGGGCACCTCCTCGCGGCCGCCGCGCGATTTCGCCGAGGTGGTGTTGCATGCCGAGGATGATGAGGGCGAAGACCTCGTCGTAACCCGCCGGATCGAGCGCGGGACAGGGTCCGCCTACCGCGTTAACGGCCGCGACGTGCGCGCCAAGGATGTCGCGCTGACCTTTGCTGATGCCGCCACGGGGGCCCATTCGCCCGCGCTGGTGAGCCAGGGCAAAATCGCGCAGGTGATCGCGGCCAAGCCAGCCGAACGCCGTGCGATGCTTGAGGAAGCCGCCGGGATCGCGGGGCTGCACGTCCGGCGCAAGGATGCCGAGGGCAAGCTGCGCGCGGCCGAAGCCAACCTGTCGCGGCTTGAAGATCTGATGGCGGGGCTCGATGCGCAGATCGCATCGTTGAAGCGGCAGGCCAAGCAGGCCGAGCGCTACACCGAGCTGACCAACCGGATCCAGGCCGCCGAGGCGAGGCTGGTGTTTGCGCGCTGGCGGGAGGCGGCAGCGGCAGCCAAGGCCGCGCGCGCTGCGGCGGAAGCGGCAAGCGCCCAGGTTGCCGAGGCACAGGGCAAGGTGGAGATCGCACAGGCCGAGCAGGCCGAGGCTGCCCACGCGCTTGCCGACGCACGCGACGAGTTGGCCGACCGGCGCGATGATGCCAGCGCGCATGGGCACCGCATGGCGGCACTCGCCGAAAAGCTTGAGGCGGCCGAAACCCGCCTCGCTGACCTTACCCGCCAGCAGCGACGGCTCACGGAAGATCGCTCCGATGCCGACCGGCTGACCGCGGCGGCTGTCGAGGCACTCGCGCGGCTGACCGACGAACTGGCCATCAGCCGCACCGCTGTCAGCACGGCCGAGGCGGCGCGCCCGCTCCTCGCTGACCGGGCCGACGACAAGGAACGCGCAAACCGCGCGGCGGAACTTGCCCTCGCCAAGGCGACCGCAGATCAGGCCGGGGTCGAAGCCGAATGGCGAGTGGCCGAAGCGGCGGTCGAGCAGGCTCAGGCGCGCCTCGCCCGGATCGAGGGTGAAGCTGCGCGCATCGCCCGGACCCGCGCCGAGCTTGCCGCAAGCAGCGACCCGGAAGCCGACGTGATCGCCGGGCGTGAAGCAGCGGAGGCAGCGGCGGATGATGTGGCCCGGCTGCGCGCCAAGCTCGCTGCCGATCAGGCGCACAAGAGCGAATTGCAGGTGGCGCGCGATGAGGCCGCGAGCGGGCTGGCCGCCGCCCGTGCCGAACTCGCCGGGATCGAACGCGAGCACATGGCCTTACAGCGCGACCGCGAGGCGCGCGCCAAGCGCGAGGCAGGCCGACAAGGCATGGCAACCCCGCTCGACCGGGTCAGCGTTGCTCCCGGCTACGAACGCGCGCTCGCCGCAGTGCTCGGGCGCGACGGCAAATCACCACTGGGCACGCCTGCTTCGGCGCAGGACGGACGCTTCTGGACCGGGGCCACCGCGCCGCATCCGGTTCCAGATAGTCTGCTCTCCCGCTTGACCGCCTGTCCCGATCAACTCGCCGCGCGCCTCGCGCTGGTGCATTGCCTTGAGGCTGACGATGGCCGCGCGCTTGCGCCCGGCGAATGGCTGGTCACCCGCGCCGGGCATCTCAGGCGCTGGGACGGGTTCATCGCGCGGGGCGAAGGGGCGGCAGAGGCCGCGCAGCTCGAAGCCGCCAACCGCTTGGGCGAACTCGAAGCCGCCCTCCCCGCATTGCGCGACACGGCTGCGCGCGCCGAGGCTGAGGACCGGGCTGTGCGCGAGGAACTCTCCGCCCTGCAGACCGCGCTTGTCGCGCAGGAACGCGCGCTCGCCGGAGCGATCGAGGCGGAGCGGCACGCCTTGCGTCGGCTCGATCAGGCGGAAGCGGCCAAGGAACGGCTCGCCGCTCGCCTTGACGAACTGGCCGGGAGCGCGGGCGATGTCGAATCCCAGATCGCCGCTGCCACGGCTGAATTGGAGACGGCTTCTGCGGCACGCGAGCGCCTGCCCCCGCGCGATGCCGGTCGCGCGACGCTCGAAGCTGCACAGGCCAGGAACGCCGCTGCGCGCGCCGCCGTGCAAGCCGCCTTGGCCGAGCTAGCCGCGCAGGATCAGGCGCTGGCGGTTGCGCGCGAGCGGCTCGTGGGCCAGCAGGGCGACCACGCCGGATGGCAGGCGCGCGCCTCGGATGCCGAGCGGCGCATGGCCGAGACCAGCCG
>JBJTTE010000350.1:0-4474 GCA_046080005.1 Erythrobacter sp. | reverse complement strand
CCAATGTTTCACGTGAAACATTTCGGGAACACGCGCCATCAACCACCGCGCCTCGGTGCCGCCACTTCCCTCGCCCCGCACCCTGCGCTAGAGGCGGCCCATGGTGCTGACTGTCCTTCGTTATCTTGCCAAGGCCATGATCGGTTTCGTCGGCCTGACGGTGGTGCTCGTGGTCGCGTTCAAGTGGATTCCGGTCCCGGTCACCGCGACCATGGTGATGGACGGTAACGGGATCACCAAGGATTGGCAATCGCTCGACAATATTGATCGCAATCTGGTCTCGGCGGTGATCGGCGCGGAGGATTCGCGGTTCTGCGAGCATTCCGGGTTCGACACCGAAGCGATCGAGCAGGCGATGCGCGAGAATATGGAGGGTGGCCGGATCAGGGGGGGTTCGACCATCAGCCAGCAGACCGCCAAGAACGTCTTTCTGTGGCAGGGCGGCGGCTATTTCAGGAAGGGCCTGGAGGCGTGGTTCACCTTCTGGATCGAGCTGATCTGGGGCAAGCGGCGGATCATGGAGGTCTATCTCAATGTCGCCGAGACCGGGATCGGGACCTATGGCGCCGAAGCCGGGTCGCAGCGCTATTTCGGCCATTTCGCCGCGCGGCTGAACCGGGATGAAGCGAGCCGCATGGCTGCCGCGCTCCCCAGCCCCAAGAAGCGCGCGGTCAAGGGCCCCCGCGGGTGGCTCGCGCGCCACGGGAACCGGATTGAACAGCGGATCGGGATCGTCAGGCGTGACGGGCTCGATGCTTGCGTCTACAGCTAAGCGATTATGGGGACGCGCGGCGATCATATCCATGCCTTGGCCGACCACGTGGCGCGCTGCGGCGGGCTGTTGGGAAGCGGGCTTGTGGTGCTGCGCCCTACGGTGCTGCCGGGGCTTGCTGGCATGGCGCTAGGGAGCGGTCAGTAATGGCGGCCTGGCCTCGCCCCACCAATGATGACGCGCGCGAGGCGCTGCGCGATGCGATGGTCCGGCTTGGTGCGGGCGATCAGGCGGCGCTCGAAGAGATCTATCGTGCCACACGGGTGAAGCTGTTCGGCATTTGCCTGCGTATCTTGGGGGACAGGAAGGAAGCTGAGGACGCCTTGCAGGACGTCTATTTCAATCTCTGGCAGCGGGCTGACCGCTATGACCCCGCCCGTGCGAGCCCGATCGCATGGTTGGCGACGTTCGCGCGCAACCGCGCGATTGACCGGCTGCGCTCGGGCAAGGTTCGCGGCAATGCCGTGGCGGTGGAAGAGGCCGCGCCGATCGCCGATGAAAGCCCGCTCGCCGATGCCCTGCTGGTCGATGCCGAGCAGGCGGCGCAGATCTATAAGTGCTTGGGGACGCTTGATAATCGGACACAGAGCCAGATCCGCGCGGCGTTCTTTGAAGGCTATACCTATGCCCAATTGGCCGAGGCGGCAGACGTGCCGCTGGGCACCATGAAGAGCTGGATCCGTCGCGGCTTGCAACGCCTGCGCGCCTGTCTCGAAGCGAGCGAGGCGGCATGAGCGGGCCGGATAACACCCCCGAGGACAGCGTGGAACGCGACGATCCGATGGTCGCAGCGGAATGGGCGCTCGGCCTGCTCGAAGGCGAGGAACTGCTGGCGGCGCGCGGCAAGTTTGCGACTGATCCGAGCTTTGCCTGGCGCAAGCAATGGTGGGACGACTGGTTCGCTCCGCTGACCGACGCCATGCCCGGGGCTGAGCCGGGCGCGCATGTGTGGGAGGGCATTGCCGCGCAGGTGGCGAGGCAGCAGGCCGCTCAGACTGCGCCGCCGGCAGCGCCGACGATGCTGCCCGCCAATGTCGTCCGGCTCGAAGCAAAAGTTCGGCGTTGGCAATGGGTTGCAGGCCTATCCTCGGCCGCAGCCGCTGTCGCGCTGGCGTGGATCGCGCTGTTCTCGGCGCGCGTTGGGGTCGATCAGCAGCCAGTCAAAACCGTAGCCGCCGCGCCAATGGTCGCAACCGTCCCGATTGGCGAGACTGGGCTCAGACTCGACGTGACCTATGTCCCCGAAAGCGAGCAAATGCTGGTCGCCGCGATCGGGCTGACGGCGGACGGGGTGCATGATCACGAGCTGTGGCTGGTCCCCGCCGATGGGTCTTCGCTGCAATCGCTGGGGGTGGTTGCCCCGGGCGAAGTGCGGGCGATGACGCTCCCTGCCGCGGTCAGCGCCAAGCTGGGAGACGGGGCAAGCCTGGTGCTCACCCGCGAGCCAATCGGGGGCAAGCCTGCAGACAAGGACGCTGGCCCGGTGGTGGCCAAGGGTGCCTTTACCCGCGTCTAGGCCGCACTCGTTTCGCCGCGTGAGAGCGGCAATTCACCCGCAATAGCACTTTTTTCGCATCCCTCGAACAAGGGGCTCCGTAGGTCCATGTGCAAGCAGGAGGGGCTTGAAGACGTGACAATCCTTTGACGGAGATCCCTACTGTGACCCCCAAGACCACCCTTACCGCGCTCGCCGCTGCCGCCCTCGCTGCCACCACCGGCTTTGCCGCACTTCCCGCGCTCGCCGGGCAACACAAGGCCGCCGCTCCCGCCACACCGAACATTGTTCAGGTTGCAATAAGCACCGGCGTGCACAACACTCTGGTGGCTGCGGTCAAGGCTGCTGGCCTCGTCGACACGTTGTCGAGCCCCGGCCCCTTAACCGTCTTCGCACCGACCGACACCGCCTTTGCCAAGCTGCCCGAAGGCACCGTCGCCACGCTGGTGAAGCCCGAGAACAAGGGTACGCTGACCACGATCCTCACTTATCACGCGGTTGCTGGCAAAGTGACCAGCGCCGATCTTGTCGCGCTGATCAAGCAGCACAATGGCGCAGCGACGCTGACCACCGTGGCGGGCCAGAAGCTCAAGGCGCGGCTGTCGGGTGACAAGATCGTGATCACCGATGCCAAGGGCGGCGTGACAGCCGTGACCCAAGCTGACGTCATGACCTCGAACGGCGTTGTCCACGTCACTGACGGCGTGTTCCTGCCCGCCTGATAGCCTTCCGAGCTAGAGCGGTTTCCGATCTGGCTGCGCCAGATCAACCGCCCTAGGTTCTTGTTTTGACGCATTTTCCGAACCGTCAGATGATTCCACCTGACTGGAAAACGCTCTAGCGCCGCGCCTCGTCTCCCCCTCCATCCGAGGAGCGGCGCTGCCAACGACCCCGTCCGGCATGACCCTGTGGCCGGGCGGGGTTTTGTTTTGCGGAGGACGTCAGCCTAGGGGAAGCCAGCGCAGCATCTTGGCGCGCAGCAAGCGCACCAGCGCAGGGTCCATGAACGCATATTCGTCCGGAATAGCGAGCACGATGAGCCGTTTGTCCTTGAGAGCCGCGCGGTGCCGCTTCTGGAGCTTGTTACGGTGCTGGCGCTCCATGACGACAATGACATCAGCCCAGTCAACCAGCTCGTCGGTCAGGGGGTTTTCCGCGTCATGATTGGTACCCGCCGAGGCGGTCACGATGCCGGGCACATCGGCGAAAATGTGCTCGGCTGTCGGACTGCGCAGCCTGTTCTGGCTACAGACGAACAGGTAGTGACGCATCCCTACCGGTCGGTACAACGAGCGCAAATCGGTCGCGCAGCGAGCGCAAGGCCGAACGGCCGCCCGAGCTTATGCGAGGAAAGCCAAGCGCACGAACGCGCTCGCCCGGCGCTTGAGGGCGAAAAAACTACACCGCGCTCAAGCAGCGAAGCGTTAGCGCAAAAAACTACGCCGCCTCTTCCTTCTGCGCCTCGGCACCGATCACGCGGATCGGTTCCTTCTTGCCCGCGACCACATCGGCATCGAGCACGATTTCGGTCACGCCTTCCATGTCGGGCAGGTCGAACATGGTATCGAGCAGCAGGCCCTCGACGATCGACCGCAGCCCCCGCGCGCCGGTCTTGCGCTTGATCGCGCGCTCGGCAATCGCCCGCAGCGCATCGTCGGTGAAGGTCAGCTCGACGTCTTCGAGCTCGAACAGCTTGCGGTACTGCTTGACCAGCGCGTTCTTCGGCTCCTTGAGGATCGTCACCAGCGCAGGCACGTCGAGATCGTGCAGCGTCGCGATCACCGGCAGACGCCCGACAAATTCGGGGATCAGGCCGAATTTGAGCAGGTCTTCGGGCTCGCTCTTTTCGAGGAGCTCGCCGACACGGCGCTTGTCCGGATCAGCGACATGCGCGCCAAAGCCAATCGAGCGCTTTTGCAAGCGGTCGGCGATAATCTTGTCGAGACCGGCAAAGGCCCCGCCGCAGATGAACAGGATGTTGGTGGTATCCACCTGCAGGAATTCCTGCTGCGGATGCTTGCGCCCACCCTGCGGCGGCACGCTCGCGGTGGTGCCTTCCATCAGCTTGAGCAGCGCCTGCTGCACGCCCTCGCCCGAGACATCTCGGGTAATGGAAGGGTTATCGGATTTACGAGAGATTTTGTCGATTTCGTCGATGTAGACGATACCGTTTTGAGCCTTTTCAACGTCGTAGTTGCAGTTCTGCA